>DASSZK010000283.1:0-2919 GCA_035702845.1 Acidimicrobiales bacterium | reverse complement strand
CGCGGCTTACCCCTCGGGACCGGCCTCGCAGGATGTCCAGTTGGTGGCGGGGAGCACTCGCCTGGTGCAGTTCTCTACCTCCGGGCCACCACAAGTGCAGGTGCAGGTGACGGGCCCCGCCGAACCAGCCTGTGCCTACGGCAGTTGCTCTACGGGTGCCACCATCTACGACAACGACGTTGTCGACGGCGTGACCGTCACGGCCACGCCAGTGGACGGCACGCAGGGCTCGGTGCAAACGTGCCAGCTCGGGCAGGGTTACCCGGGTGATGCCACTTCGGGGCAACCGGCGTCGTGCTTGCTCAATGTGGCTGTAGGCACCTACGCGGTGAGCTTGCCGGTGTCATTCGCGACACCGGGCAGTGAGGTGGGGATCGCGACCGCGTACGTGTCGGGCACCAGTTCGCAGACGGTGACGGTCAGCGCAGGGTCCGTGGGCCAGGCAAATTTCTCCACGGTCTACCAGCCAAGTATCCAGATCCAAGTCCAGGGGCCGGCCGAGCCGGTTTGTACTGGGGCCACGAGTACTGGGTCCACGAGTACTGGGGGCTGTCCAGGCGCGCAGGCGGCTAGCGGCAACGGCCCTACCTCGAACGACCCAATTTACGACGACGATGTTGTGAGCGGCGAGAGCGTCACCGTAACGCCGGTAGGTGGGGGAGAGAGCCAGACTTGCCAGCTGAGCGGCGGGGTGGGCGGCACGGTTGCGACCGGTGTACCTGCTTCGTGCACGGTGGCTGTCGTGCCCGGCCAATATACGGTGAGCCTGCCCAAAAGCTGGGCACCGGCGATCGACTACGGCCGAGGTGACGTAGGGGTAGTTGGCGCGCCGTCGCAGACCGTGGATGTCGCGCCAGGAGACCAGCCCACCGTCTCGTTCACCACTGCTTATTTGCCGCCGCTGGTTGCTGGGGTTGGTGCTGCTCCGGCCACCACCGTCGATGGCCCACTCGTGGTCGTGGGTGCCGGTGCAGGGGGCTTGGGACGCGTGGACGTCGCCACGTACTCGAACGACCCCGCGGGACAGTTCCCTTCGAAGTCCGCTGTTTATTTCCGGGTGGATGAGAGCGACGGTGCGACGTTCACGAAGCTGACGGTCACAGCCTGCGGTATGAGCGGCTATGCCGAGAAGGCGTACTGGTGGGACAGTGGCCCCACGGCACCTGTAGGCGCCTGGGAACCCGTGGCTTCCGCAGCCAGTCCCGCAGCGACACGTCCTGGTGCTGCACGCTCTGCTCCGGCGGCGCGCCAGGTGCCGGCGCCTGCTGCCAGATCGCTGCGGCCGGGCTGTCTCAGCTTCTACCTGGGAGCCTCGACGGCCCCCACCTTGGGTGATTTTCGGCCCGGCGCCGGGGTTATCTTCGCCGTACCTGTCGGCCTTGCCCCCCAGACCATCAAGTTCGTTTCCGTCCCGCCGGCCAGCTTGCAGGTAGGGGAGCGCTATACGGCTCGTGCCGTTGCCAGCTCCGGCTCGGTCATCGAGTACTCGGCCACCGGCGCCCCAGGAGTGTGCTCGGTAAGCGCGCAGGGACTGGTCACCGCGAGCCGTCCAGGCAAATGCGTGGTCCTCGCATCCCAGGCGGGTGACGGCACTTGGGCGTACTCGGACGCGCAGCAAACGGTGCAAGTGCCCGAGGCACGAGCCGCCCGCAATTACTCGTACACGACGAAGTACCAGACAATGCTGAGGGTCGGGGCAGGCTCGGGTCTGTTGTCCAGACAAGCCTCCAAGGGTGAGCGCGTCTTTTTGAGCACGCGGCCAATGCACGGGCACGTGGTGCTGCGCCCCAACGGTTCTTTCATTTATGTACCGGTGAGGGGATTTTCGGGTACTGACCATTTCCAGTACTCGATATTGGGCGTACCGGCTCGATCGGTGGGGAGCGTGACGGTAAAAGTGGAGGCACCTTCTGTCCAATTGCGCGGGCGCCACTCCCGCAAGCACCGGCGGTGACCCTTTAAGCGCCCTCTTGCAATGCTGCGCCCTCCAGTGATCCCCGAATGACCTCGCAGACTGCGGGGCCGAACCGCGCTACCTTCACGGGGCCCATGCCGGGAAGTGACAGCAGCTCGCTCGATGTCATGGGCCGCCGGCTAGCCAAGAGCTCGATTGTCGAGTCGTGCAGGATCACGTAGGCGGGTACTCCTGAGGCGCGTGCCATGCGGCGCCGCCAATCCCGCAAAGAACTTGCTACCGCGTCGCCCACCGGGTCGTCGGTCGGGGGGTGTGCCAGCGGGGAACGCGTCCGGGCCAGGCGCCGCCTGGCTGCGTTTACCAGGTCGACCATATTGCCGGCAGCACCCCCGTTGCGGGTGATTGGGCTACCGGCCGTCGGGCTACCGGCGGGTGGGCACTTGGTGATCGGGGAGCTGGCGACCGCGCAATGTGCGCTCAATGGTGCAAGCCACATGCTCGGTTCCCTCTGCAGCACAGCCCCTGTCGCCGTGCGGCGCGAAGTTGCCCACGAGCAGTGCAATTGGTGCTCGGCTCGGGTGAGCGCCACATACAGCAGGCGCCGCTCCTCGTCGAGCGCTTCTTTTGTGGTGGCGTAAGCGATCGGGACCAGCCCTTGCTCCAAGCCCGCCACCCACACTGATCGCCACTGCAGGCCCTTGGCCCGGTGGAAGCTGCAGATCGTCACGGCATCCTCGGCGCTCTTGGTCGGCGCCGCCGGGGCACCGGGCGTGTCTTCGCCCAATGCTTCGGACCCGATGGCGCGAGCCGCGATCCCGAGGCGCGCCATGGCGTCCCTGATCATTGCGTGCTGCGAGTTGGTGCGCGTGAGAACCGCCATTTCCGAGAAGCGCAATCCCTCCTCGTTGGCTTTGCGAACGCCGAGTGCGATGCCCAGGGCTTCGGTCTCATCGGAGCTGTAAGCCCGGATGTCTGGCCGCGGCCCGCTCGCTCTCGTTGAACTC
>DASSZK010000230.1:0-16640 GCA_035702845.1 Acidimicrobiales bacterium | reverse complement strand
CTTCCTTCCCTGACTGGGCCTACGTCGACGTACCGGGCCTCTGTGCGGTCGCGACGCTGACGGAGGTGGAGAAGCAGGGGTGGAGCCTCAACCCAGGGCGGTACGTCGGCGTTGCCGAAGCCGAGGATGATGGAGTCAACTTCCGCCTCCGGTTGGAAGAGCTGAACGAGGAGCTAGAGACGCTGAACGCTGAGGCTGCACAGCTACAGGAGCGGATCGCGGCGAACGTTGAGGAGTTGCTGCGTTGAATGAATGGGTAACAGCACAGCTAGGCGATGTGGTCGACTATTTCGACTCGAAGCGGGTCCCTCTGAGCGGTATCGAGCGGGCCACCAGACAAGGACAGTATCCCTACTATGGCGCCTCAGGAGTCATCGACTGGATAGACGATTACATATTCGACGGCAGGTATCTGCTTGTTGCAGAAGATGGTGAGAATCTGAACAGTCGCAAGCTACCCGTGGCTTTCTTTGCGGACGGGCGTTTCTGGGTCAATAATCACGCACACATTATTCGTGGTAAGCCACACTTGCTGGACGACGTGTTCTTGCAACACTGGTTTGCACATGCTGACATTAGTGGCTACATAACTGGAGCCGCCCAGCCAAAGCTGTCTCAGGCCAATATGCGCCGAATGACTATCCCACTTCCGCCGCTTCCAACACAACGAAAGATAGGGGCGGTCCTCTCCGCCTACGACGACCTCATCGAGAACAACAACCGCCGGATCAAGCTCTTAGAGGAGATGGCCCAGCGCATCTACCGCGAGTGGTTCGTTGACTTCCGTTACCCAGGCCACCAGAGCGTGCCGCTGGTGACCACGGAGTTGGGACCAACTCCCGACAGTTGGGAGGTGCGTCAACTGAGCGAGGTCGCCGACGTTGTCCGTGGGCGATCGTATCGCTCGGATGACCTTGTGGAGAGCGGAGGAGTACCATTCGTGAACCTGAAATGTCTTAGGCGGGGGGGAGGCTTCCGCTTCGATGGTCTCAAGCGATACCAAGGAAAGCACGACACGGAGCAAGAGGTTAGGGAGGGCGACATTGTCCTCGGTGTCACTGACCTGACTCAGGAACGGGAGATTCTTGCAAGAGCGACTCTCGTCCCATGCATCAACGAGAAGTTCGGGGTGATTTCACTCGATGTCGTCAAGATCGCGCCCCACGCCGCCGAGGACCGTCTTGCGCTGTTCTTCACGTTGAGTTGCAGCGATTTCGCTCAGCGCGTCAGGGAATACGCAAACGGATCCACGGTCCTTCATTTGTCTCCGACCCATGTTGCCGAGAACAAGCTGCTGTGGCCCCCTGGAGCTCTGCGAGCACGATTTGTCCAGAACGTCGAGCCGATGATCACCGCGGTCAACAACCTCGCTGAAGAGTGCAAGGTTCTCTCGTCCACACGCGGCCTGCTTCTTCCTCGCCTCATCTCCGGTGAGATTGATGTGGCTGACCTGGATATCGCCATGCCCGAGGAGGCGGCGTGAAATCGTCGAAGGCCGCCGGACGCTACACCGAGGACCAGCTTGTCGAGCAGCCCGCCATCAAGCTGTTCGAGGAGCTGGGCTGGGAGACAGTCAACGCTTACAGCGAGACGCTCGGTCCGTCCGGGACGCTGGGTCGGGACAATAGGTCCGAGGTCTACCTGGTCCGACACTTGCGTGCCGCTTTGGAGCGCTTGAACCCGGGGCTCCCGGGGGGAGCCATCGACGACGCGGTCGCCGAGATCACCAGGCCCCGGACCGCCATGCACTACGCCCGAGCCAACCAGCAGGTTTACTCCCTACTGCGTGACCGGGTTGAGGTGGCGGTGCGACAGCCCGACGGGACCACTCTTCCGGAGAGGCTCACTGTCATCGACTGGGAGGACCCCGAGAACAACGACTTCCTACTTGTCTCGCAGTTATGGGTTTACTCCGACATGTACCACCGGCGGACCGACCTGATCGGCTTCGTCAACGGCATCCCCCTGGTGTTCGTCGAGCTGAAGGCGTCGCACCAGAACCTGAAGCACGCCTACGACGACAACCTTCGTGACTACCGCGATTCCATCCCGCACCTGTTTGTCCCGAACGGGTTCCTCATGCTTTCGAACGGGGCAGAGACCAAAGTGGGCACCATCACCTCTAGTTGGGACTTCTTCTCCGAATGGAAGAAGATCGACTCCGAGGGTGAGGAGGGCTCGGTTTCCCTGGAGACAGTGATCCGTGGCATGTGCTCCAAGGGACGCCTGCTCGACATCATCGAGAACTTCGTCGCGTACCAGGACCTGCCCGGCGGGTTCGTGAAGATCCTGGCCCGCAACCACCAGTACCTCGGCGTCAACAACGCCCTGGCACGGATGCAAGAGCTACGCGACAAGCCAGCACCGGAGCGGGGCAAGCTGGGAGTGTTCTGGCACACCCAGGGCTCCGGCAAGACCATGTCGATGCTCTTTTTCTCGCAGAAAGTCCTTCGCAAGATGCCCGGGAACTGGTCGTTCGTGATCGTCACCGACCGTGACGACCTAGACGAGCAGGCCTACAAGGAGTTCACCTACGCAGGCGTGATCACCGAGAAGCACATGCGGGCCACCGGCGCGGCCCACCTGCGCCAGCTCCTGGCGGAGGACCACCGCCACGTGTTCACGCTGATCCACAAGTTCCGCACCGGCAAGGGCGAGAAGCACCCCGTCGTCTCGGACCGTTCCGATGTGGTCGTCATCACAGACGAGGCCCACCGCACCCAGTACGACACCCTGGCCCTGAACATGCGCAACGCCCTGCCCAACGCCGGGTTTCTCGGGTTCACGGGGACGCCCCTGATCGCGGGCGAAGAGAAGACCAAAGAGGTGTTCGGCGACTACGTCTCGGTGTACAACTTCGCCGCGTCGGCAGCCGACCACGCCACGGTCCCCCTGTACTACGAGAACCGGATACCCCAGGTCGATATCGCCAACCCGACCTTTAGCGACGACCTGATGGACATCGTGGAGGAGGCTGACCTCGACGAGGCCCAGGAGCGCCAGCTCGCCCGTGCCCTCGGCCAGCAGTACGAGCTGATAACCCGCGACGACCGCTTGGACGCGGTGGCCAAGGACATCGTCGGGCACTTCTTGGGGCGCGGCTTCGCCGGCAAGGCCATGGTCGTGTCCATCGACAAGGTGACGGCAGTGCGGACTTACGCCAAGGCCCAGCACTTCTGGGCCGAGCGAATCAAGGCCGACGAGCAGCGCCTGGCCCAGGACGGGCTAGCGCCGGAGGAGGCCGAGCTTCTTGAGCGCGAGGTCGCTTACATGCGCGGCACCGACATGGCGGTAGTCATCTCCCAGTCACAGAACGAGATCGCCGAGATGGCCGAGTACGGGCTGGACATCAAGCCCCACCGCAAGCGCATGGTGGAGGAAGACCTAGAGGGGAAGTTCAAGGACGCGCAAGACCCCTTCCGGCTCGCTTTCGTCTGCTCGATGTGGACGACGGGTTTCGACGTGCCGTCCCTGTCAACCGTCTACTTGGACAAGCCGCTGCGCAACCACACCCTGATGCAGACCATCACCCGCGCCAACAGGGTGTTCCCCGAGAAGGACAGCGGCCTCATCGTCTCGTACGTCGAGGTCTTCAAGAACCTGCAAAAAGCGCTCGCTATCTATGCCATCGGCAGCAAGCCGGGCGAGGTGCCCGTGGAGGAAAAGGGCGCCCTCGTCGAGGCCCTCCGCCAGGCCATTGACGACCTTAGAGCCTTCTGTGCCGAGCGTGAGGTCGAACTGGACGCCCTGGCAGCGCTGAAGGGCTTCGAATTGGTGGGAGCCGGCAAGAACGCAGTCGAGATGTTGATGGTCGACGACGACGAGAAAGTGGCCTTCTTGTCACGGGCCTCCTTGGTCGACCGCCTCTACAAGGCAATCCTCCCCGACATGCGGGCCAACGAGTTCACCCGGCTCCGGGCAGTATCGAAGTTCCTCGCCGACGGGATCGGCGCCTACACCGAACGGCCCGACATCTCGGGGGTAATGGGACGGGTCGAGCAATTGTTGGACGAGTCCATCGCGGCTCGGGAGTACGTCATCCCCGATAGCGATACAGAGGCCCTCTTCGACCTGGCAGCGGTTGACTGGAAGACCATCCAGGATGCCTTCAACGGAGGACGACCGCGTACCGCGGCCCAACGCCTGAGGTCACTTCTCTCGGCCCGCATAGCGGCGCTCGTCCGCCTGAACCCGGTGCGCGTCGACCTCGTTGAGCGCTTCGAGAAGCTGGTGGCCGAGTACAACGCCGGCAGCATGAACACCGAGAAGTTCTTCCAGGAGCTGCTAGCCCTCAAGGAGACGCTCACCGAGGAGGAGGGCCGGTCTATCGCCGAGGGACTGACAGAGGAGCAGCTTGCCGTCTTCGACCTATTGATGAGCCCTGCACCGGAGCTTTCTGAGAAGGAACGGGCCCAGGTGAAGGGGGTCGCCGAGGAGCTGCTTACGATTCTTAAGCACAACAAGATCGTCCTCGACTGGCGGAAGCAGCAGGCCACTCGGGCAGCCGTACGTGTCGCCGTGGAGGAGACGCTGGACCTGTTGCCCGACAAATTCACGCGCCAGCTCTACGCTCAGAAATGCGACGCCGTCTACCAGCACGTCTTCGACAGCTACTGGGACGACGGGCACTCGGTGTACGACCGAGCGGCGTAGGAACGGGCCCACCGACACATCGCCGGTCATCGGCGTTGACCTCGGGACGGCTCCGGGTCCACCTTTGCGGCCACGGCATGCCCAACTGGCGAGTGCCAACTGCGATCGTGGTCCGACTAGCTGGGCCCCGAAGGATCGAAAGAGCTGCAACATAGCCTCTGAACTGCGCAAACGTTACCACAGGCGACTACCGGGGGTTGTGTTTACTCCCCCCGGGGGGTTGTGTTTACTCACACCCCCACATTGTGTTTACTCCTCAGGAGAGCGAGCGACGGGAATCGAACCCGCGTTCTCAGCTTGGGAAGCTGATGTACTGCCTCTGTACGACGCTCGCGGAGCGAGTCAACCCTACCAGATGCCCCCCGCCCTGCAACCTGGCCAACTCATCCCAGGCTCGCTCCTGCCCTGGCCAGGACGGCCAACCCGCTGCCGCTTCGGCGCCGGCGTCCCCAGCCCTACCCGGCTATAGGCCGAAGGCCACCGTGTCCAACACCTTGTCGATGGCGCGTTCGCGCTCTTCCGGTCCAAGTTGCCTGAGCGGCCCGTACAGCAGCAGTTCCGAGATGCCGTGCACCGCAGCCCATGCCGCCGTTTCGGCCATGGCACGGCGCTCGGGCGGCAACCCGCCGGATGCCACGAGGCCGTCCAGGCAGGCCGCCAGTATTTCGAAAGGCTGCATCCGTATGCGACCCTCGCCGGGCGGCAGGCCGCTGTGAGCCTCGGCGAGCGAAGTGAACGCAGTGCGAAAAAGACCAGGCTCGGCTAGCGCGAACTCAACGTAGGCGCGGCCCGTAGCCCGTAAGCGCGCCCACGCCGCCAGTGGTGAGCCGTCATCATCGATCTCGGCCAAAGACGCTTGCATCCTGGACGCCAGTTGTTCCATCGCCTCCTGGCACACGGCCCCCAACAAGTCGTCGCGGTCGGCAAAGTGGCGGTAAGCCGCGTTGGGCGTGACGCCGGCCTCGCGCGTGGCCGCTCTAAGCACAACGGCATCCGGGCCACCTGAGCGTGCCAGGGTGACCGCCGCGTCGACCAGGGCCTGGCGGAGGTTGCCGTGGTGGTATGCCATGTTGACATTGTGCACATGTTCGGGTACGTTGTCATGTAGACACTGTCTACATCAGCTGGCGGCACTACCCCGGGGCATTGCGCCCCAGCGGTCACCTGCCAACTTCCGCAGGAGGGAGAAAGACATGACAACAACCATGGCCCGGCGCGTCGCGCCCGTAGTGACTGGCGGTACCGCGCAGGGTGCGGGCAACGGGCGCCGTGCCGCCGTCCTGGCCACTGTGTGCGTGGCAGTTTTCGCCATCAACATCGACACAACGATCGTCAACGTCGCATTACCGGACCTGGGCCGCCAGCTCCATGCCGGCACCGGCACCCTGCAGTGGGTCGTCGACGCTTACAACCTTGCCTTCGCTGCGCTCGTCTTGGCGGGGGGCTCCATAGGGGACCGCTTCGGACGCCGCCCGGCCCTCATCGTGGGCCTGATGGGGTTCGCCCTCTCCAGCGCCGGTGCGGCGCTGGCTGGAGGCGCCGGCGCTCTGATCACGTTCCGCGCCCTCATGGGATGCGCTGCCGCCCTCATCTACCCGACGACACTTTCCATAATCGCCAACACTTTCCCCAACCGGGTGCAAAGAGCCAAAGCCATCGGGGTATGGGGCGCCGTCACCGGCATAGGTGTCGCCGTGGGGCCCGTTGCCGGAGGAGCGCTTCTCACGCACTTCGCCTGGGGATCGGTTTTTGTGGCCCTCATCCCCGTCGCCCTCCTGGCCGCAGCACTCTCCTTCGCATTTGTCCCTGAAAGCCGTTCGCTCGACAAGGTGCACACTGACCTGCGAGGCTTAGCCACTTCCAGCCTCGCCATCGGCTCGCTGGTCTACAGCTTTATCGAGGCCCCGAGCCACGGTTGGCTGGCGGCGCGCACTCTCGCCGGTTTCGCCATTTTTGTAGCCGGTGCAGTGGTGTTCGTGATGATCGAGAGGCGCGCCGACGACCCCATGATCGACCTCAGCTTGTTCCGCATGCCGGCCTTCAGTGCTGCCAGCGCCTCGGTCACCGTGGCGTTCTTCGCGCTGTTCGGCTTCATATTCATCGTCACCCAGTACATGCAGTTGCTGCGAGGGTGGGGGCCGCTCTCGGCTGGCATGCGGACGCTGCCCGTCGCCGCCGGCATCGCGGTTGGGTCGGCAATCAGTCCCCGCTTCGCAACCCGGCTGGGAGTGCGTTACATAGTGATGGCCGGTCTGGTCCTCCTGGGGACATCGTTCGCCTGGATAGCCACCTCAGCAGAGAACGAGCCGTATACGTCGATAGCGTTCCAGATGGTCGTAATGGGGCTCGGCCTCGGCCTCACGACAACCCCTGCCACCGAATCCGTGCTCTCGGTATTGCCTCCCGCAAAAGCCGGCCTCGGCTCGGCGGTGAACGACGCCACCCGCGAAGCCGGCGGCACGCTGGGGGTCGCCGTCGTCGGCAGCGTCTTTACCACCGCCTACTTGAACCGCCTGAGCGGGGCCGGGCTCAGATCATTGCCGGTAGGTGCCCTGCATGCTGCTCGCAGTTCGGTGGGATCGGCGTTGGTTGCCGCCCACGAGATCGGCGGCCCCGCCGGCTCGGCCCTTCAAGTAGCCGCACGCAGTTCGTTTATGACGGGCTTCCACGCCGCTTGCATCGTGGCCGCTGCCATATGCGTAGCAGGTGCTGTTGGCGCCCGCAGCCTTCCGGGCCGCGCGAAATCTCGGGCAACAACGCCCAACCTAGCCGCTGCGGGCACTCCCGCCTAAGCGCTATGTGCCTGATGAGACGAGCTGCAACGTCAGTTTATTGTCAAACGTTCGTCGTCGACCCGGCCCTTGGCTTCCATCTCGCGCAGTGCAGCGAGCGCGCCGGGCGTGAAAACCCGCCGGTGAGTACCACCTTTTATGTCAAGGAGGTTCTCGATCGGGGCCGGGCGCCCAAAATGATAACCCTGACCTTGGCCGCACCCGTGGTCAAAGAGCACTTGCGCCTGGTGCGGCGTCTCGATGCCTTCGGCCACCACCACCAAGCCGGTAGCACGAGCCAGAGTGCACACCGCGGCGATGATCGGGGCCTCGATGGTGTCGTCATCGATAACCGACACAAAGGAGCGGTCGATCTTCACGTAGTCGATCGGCAATTTGGACAGGCGGTGCAAAGAGGAGTACCCGGTACCGAAGTCGTCCAAAGCGATACGGGCGCCGTAGCGGCGCAGCTGGTCCAGGTTGGCCAGCATCGTCCCGGAGTCCTGCTCCAGGCGCGACTCCGTGACTTCTATGACAAGTCTCTTTGCACTGAAACCGGCTTCGGAGACGATGTGCAAGACTTCTGCCGCGTACTGGGGGCGCTCGAGCTCAGGGCCCGAGGCGTTGACGCTCACTTTTAGCGACCATGGCCAGGAGGCCATAGCCGCCACCGCTGTGGTGAGCACGAACCGGCCGAGGTCGACTATCAGACCCGTCTCTTCCGCCATCGGAATGAACTTGTCCGGTGGCACCAAGCCCCGCTTGGGGTGCTGCCAACGCACAAGCGCCTCCGCTCCCAACAACTCACCGTTGGGCAGCGACACGATCGGCTGGTAATAGACACGGAGCTGGCCGGCAGCGATGCCGGCGGCAAGCTCATCAGCCTGTGTCAGTTCGCTGAGCCGCACGTTCATGCGGTCCCTGCCCTGGCGTTTCGCCTCGGCCAGCGCTCCTCTCGCTCGGGAAAGGAGCAAGGTGACCGAGTCGCCTGGCGAGTACTCGGTGAGACCAGCAGAGCATGGGTTGCGGCCGGCCAACTCCCGGCGCAACGCGTCCACTGCGCTCGCCGCGTCACCGGCGGAGACCCCTGGCAGCACCAGTGCGAACCCGTCCCCGCTGTAGCGAGCGGCAACAGAGCCCGGCGGCACCCCCTCAGAAAGGATGGCACCCGCACGCGCCAGCAACTGGTCCGCTGCATCGTGGCCCATGCGCCGGTTGACATTGTCGAAGCGGTCGATGTCCAGCAGGGCCAGGGCCATCGGCTCGTGCCGGGTTGCAGCATGCTGCAGCGCGATCTGCAACCGCCGCTCAAGGCCGGCACGGTTGGGCAGACGCGTCAGCTCGTCGGTCTCGGCCCCATTGACCGAGTGCAGGAGCCATATGACAACCGCAGCCAGCACGGTGCTGACGACGAAGACCACGAAGGCCTCCCCGAAGCCGATCCGTCCTGTGGCGGTGGCGGCGACTACGGCGACCATCGCGAAGGCCAGGTAGCGCAAGCCGTTGCGGGCGGGGAGGAAAAAGAAGGTGTACAGGGGCGTGTACGTGTAGAGGATGGCCAACGACGAAAGCACCGCCGAACGTGGCCCTATAAAGAGAAACGCGCTAATGAGAACGGTCCCCACCGCTCCGCCAAATTTGTAGGCCCAGACCTGGAGACGCTCACGGCAGACGTACATAGCGATCGCCGCCGCTGCGCCTGCTACCAACAACCCGGCTCGAGCCACCAGCACTCCCAGCGATGCCCCGTTGAGAGCGGTGACCACGCCGGCAGCCAAGGTTCCCGAACCATAGAACCCCGCCCCAATGGCACCCATGTAGCGCGGCGACGCCAGCACGGGGGCGCGCCGGTCAGCCATCACGGCCCGCAGCCCTCTGCGTCCTTGCTGTTCACGCCCCATGCGCTCTCCTGGTCGACCGGAGCCCGTCTCTCACCCGCCTGCGGGTGACCGCCCGGGTACCCGGGCGCACCTATCCAGATCGGCCAGAAAAACCGGATCCCAAGTGCCAGCGGAAGGCCTCTGCTCCTTTGCCGGTCAGCCACTCGCCCACCACTCACCGTGGCGGGCGTCAGGCCGGTAAATGTGTACGAATTGCCCTAAACGGCTATCGCTCGCTACTAAGGGCGGCAGGAGCGCAAAGCTCCGCTTACGCGCTTGGCAATTGAGTTTTTGCCGTGTATCCTCACACCCGGAGCGGGAACCCGCCGCCTGCTCCGCAGAGCGGATCCGAGATCCGCCGCTCGATCTGCTCCGCCGATGGCGCCCTTAGGGGCGCCATTGGTGTCTCTGCCCATATGGCGTCATCGGGTCTCTGAGCCATTGTCTCTCTGCACCCTTGTTTCTCTGGATCCGTGGTGCTGAGCGCAACGGGTCTCTATGCCTACGGATCGCGGCGCGCCAAACCGATAACACTTATGTGCGACGGCGGTCTCGACGCGGCCTGTGGCTAGGTCGGCGCGACCCCGAGCAGGCGCGCCGCCCCAGCATTGCCAGGAACGGCCCGCTGCTCGTCAGTGCTTGCTCTGGGCAATACAGTGGGAGCGCTGCTGAGCCATGTTGACCGCCCACGAACGCGACCAGTACGGCGACCCAGGCCTACCCTCTACTTCCTCAATGGCGCGCTCCGGGACTGAGCGGCCACCGGCCATGCAAGCCACACCTCCGGCGCCGTCTTCGGTCGGTGACGAGACGGCTCAAGCAGCGCGCCTTGAGTCCGCGATAGTGCGCCTCGGCGCGCTTGCCGGCCAGGTCAACGCCGCCGAATTGGTCCTCGGCGTTGTTGAGACGGCCCGTGAGATCACCGGAAGCCCTGTGGCCATGTTCGTCCCCGCCGACCAGACCGTGGGTATAAGCCCAGCGTTGTCGTCGGAACCTCATTACCTGGCCGAGGAGCCGGAACCGAGCAGGGTCCCACTTTTGGCCGGCGCGCTCTGGCGGGTGAGCGCCATGGTCGTCGACGACATCGAGCTGTGGGATGCCAAGGGCGACGGCTATGGCCGGCATGCGGGCGGCGGGCCCTTGCGCAGTTGGCTGGGCGCACCGGTGCGGGCGCGCTATGGAGACGCCCTGGGCGTACTGTTCCTGGCCGCCCGTGAACCGGGAAGGTTCGGCCCACGAGATGAGCTGAGAGCCAACGCTCTGGCGTCATTTCTCGGCGGGGTCTTGGACAACCTTTCGCTGTTCCAGGAAAGGGCCAGGGTCGCCGGCGCCCTGCAGCGCACCTTGTTGCCCCCTTTACTGCCCGACGTCCCCGGCCTCGCAGTCGGGGCTCGCTACCGGCCGGCCAAATCCGTGGCTGAGGTGGGCGGGGACTTTTACGACCTTTTCGAACTGCGGCCTGGGGTGTGGGGTTTCCTGCTTGGTGACGTGGCCGGAGTCGGGCCCGAGGCGGCAGCGCTGACAGGGATCGCCCGCTACGCCGTGAGGGCCCTCGCCCCGCGGGGCAGCACGCCGGCGCAGGTCCTAATGGAAGTGAACAAAACGCTTTTCCAGTTCAATCTCCAGGAAAAGTTCTGCACCGCCCTTTACGCCGAGGTGCGCCCCGACGGGCCCGACATAGTTCTCACCTTGGCCAATGCCGGTCACCCCTACCCCGTGCTCGCACACCCGGACGGTTCCACCGAGGAACTGGAGATCAGGGGCACGCTGCTTGGCATCGTCCCCGAGGTCCAGGTGGGCCAAGCCGATGTCCGCCTGGCTCCGGGCGACGTCCTGGCCACTTTCACTGACGGTGTCATAGAGGCACGGGGGCCGCTGGGCGACTTCTTCGGCCACGAAGGGGTCGTTGCCCAACTCCGCCACAACCTGGGGGAGAACGCTTCGACCATTGCCAGACGGCTGGAACTGGCCGTCTCCGAGCACCAGGCGGGGGGCGCTCCTGACGACACCGCCATTGTCGTCATGCAGAACGCAAACCATGCCAATGCCCGTCCGGGCAAGCGCAGCCGGCGCCGCGGCTGATCCTGGACGTTACGCTCTGCCCTGTGCCTGAGCGCTGGCGCCAACCGTTCGCATCTACGCCGGGTGTGCGCCTGCGCATGAGCGCGCAGCGCCGGGAGAGCACGGCGCCCGAGCTCGCCCTGCGCCGCGAGATGCACGCCCTCGGCCTGCGCTACAGGTTGCACCAAGCCCCGCTAGAGGGGCTGCGCCGCAAGGCCGATGTCGTTTTTCGCAAGGCGCGCCTGGCAGTCTTCGTGGACGGCTGCTTCTGGCACGGTTGCCCCCAGCACGGGCGGAGGCGCCACGACGTCAATGCCTGGTACTGGCCCGACAAGATCGCCCGCAACCAGGAGCGGGACCAGGACACCGACTCAGCCCTAAAGGCAGCTGGCTGGCGCGTGGTGCGTGTGTGGGAGCACGACTTGGCGGACCGAACGTCCGCACGCGACACGGCACAGCTCATCAAAACCTTGGTACGGGGACAATAAGGGGCTGCGAGCCTCACGGACAACCCGGCCTGGGGCCATAGGGTTGGACTGGTACCGTGCAACCGAGGTGACCATGCCCGACGAGCGTGAGGCAGCCGTCTTTCGCCGGGATCCGCTGACCGGCGCCTACGTCGTCGAAGCACGCGCCCGCCAGGACCGCCCCAACCTGCCAAGCACTGGCTGCCCGTTCTGCCCTGGTGGCTTGGAAGCGCCCGAGCCTTACCTGGTGCGCTGGTTTGAAAACCGCTGGCCTGCGCTACCTGATGGCCGGTGCGAAGTGCTCCTGTTTTCGCCCGACCATTCGCAGAGCCTGGGGTCGCTCGACATCGAGCAACTGCGCAGGGTCATAGCCCTGTGGGCCGAGCGTACCGAAGCGTTGGGTGCCCGCCAAGACGTCAGTTATGTGCTGGTGTTCGAGAACAGGGGGGCCGAGGTAGGCGCGACCATCGCCCATCCCCATGGCCAGGTGTACGCGTTCGGCCAGGTCCCCCCAGCAGTGACCGCCGAGCTGGCGAGCGGGCAGTGCGCAGTGTGCATTGAGCTGGCGGGTGAGGGTGACGCTGGGCCCACTCACGCCAAGCGCACGGTGGTAACGGCAGGCGGGTGGAGCGCCTGGACCGTGTGGGCCGCGGCTTACCCTTTCGAAATGCTTATTGCCACCGAAGAGCACCTTGGCACTCTGGCCGGCGCCGAAAGCTCGTGGCACGGTCTGGCCCATGCCCTGCAAGCGGCGCTCGGCGCGCTCGACGGGCTCTTCGGCGAGCCGATGCCCTACATGATGTGGTGCCACCAACGCCCTACCGACGGTCAGGCTTGGCCGGGGGCCCACGTCCATTTCCACGTGGCACCGGTGAACCGGGCGCCTGGGGTGGCGCGTTTCGTGGCATCGGGCGAGCTTGGCTCGGGCATTATGTTCAACCCGGTGGGGCCCGAGGACGCTGCCGCCCGCCTGCGCAACGCCATCCCCGACCCGCCTTAAGCTAGGACGGCGGCCCGCTGCCGAGCGTCACCGTCGCGGAGTGCGTGTGGCCGGTGGCATCGACCCACCTGAGCCTCACTGCTTGCCCTGGATGGAACCTCACCAACAGGTGCGTGAGGTCGTTGCCCGCTGCCATGGCGTGCCCGTCGAAACTGGTTATGTAGTCGCCGCCGGTAATGCCCGCTCGCTGGGCCGGGCCACCGCTCACCACCTGCTCGACAGCGACACCGCTCGGCACAGGCGCTGTCGTGCCCGGGCCACCGGGCCCACTGCCACCGCTGTTACCGGTGCTCCCGGTCTGAGGGTTCGGGTTGATTATGACCCCCAGGAAGGCCGTAGGCCCGACATGCACCGCGCTGGTCCCCCTGCCGGACTGGATCCGGTGTGCGATGGCCATGGCGGCCGATATGGGGATGGCAAAACCCTCGTTCCCTCCCGCCGAGAAGCTGAAGCCCTGGCTGGCAGCTGTGTCCATCCCGATGACCTGGCCGCTGGCGTTGACGAGCGGGCCTCCCGAGTCCCCTGACTGGACGTCGGCGTTGACCTCGATCAGGCCGTAGAGGTCCTCACTGCTCTGGGTTAAGGAATCGGATGCCGTGATCGACTGGTCGAGGGCCGTGACCGAGCCCCCGGCGCTCGTGGGCTTGCCACCGGCACCACCCGCATTGCCGATGGCCACCACGGCCTCGCCCACTGAAGCCCGCGACGTCGCCAGGTGGGCCGCCGTCAGCCCTGACGCTCCCTGCAGCTGCACCAGGGCGACGTCATGGATGTTGTCGTAACCGAGGACAGTAGCGGTGTACGTGCGACCGTTGCCCACGTCGGTGGCCTCCAGGCGCGTTGACTGGGCGATCACGTGGTTGTTGGTCAGGACCAGCCCATCAGGACTGAGCACGATCCCTGTGCCCGCACCCGCAGCGTCGTTGTAGTCGAACGAGGAGTTGATGTCCACGACGGCAGGCTCGACGCGCGACGCGATGGCGGACACGTCGGCCGGCGCCCCTCTACCCGCGGGGACGGTGGTAGCCGAGGGACCGGCGCCGGCACCGAAATTGTCCGGGCCAGGCCCGGGGGAAGTATTGGACCACACGGCGCGGCTGACGCTGGCGCCGACCACGGCCGCCGCGAACAAGACGATGACGGCAGCAGCAGAACGCAGGCCCCTGGGGCGGCGCACAGGCGGGGGGGCATAAGGGATCTGTTGGTAGGGCTGGGCCTGTTGGTAGGGCTGGGCCTGCTGGTAGGACTGGGCCTGCTGGTAGTAGTCGCCGGCCGACCGGTAACCGGGTGCCTCCCAGGTGCCACCGAGACGACCAGCACCGGACCACGGCGGCACCTGAGCGCCTTCCGGGCCCTTCGTGGGCCAAGTCGGGCCGTCGTGGCCGTTCGGCTCCGAACCTCCCCAGCTGTCGTTGTCGCTCATATGTCCCTCCGCTACTACTCGTCTCCCGGGAGCCTCCGGTGTAACCGGTGTGCGGGTGGCCACCGGTGCCACTGGGGCTCGGGTGCGACGTCCCCGCGGCTTAGTCCGCCTCGGTGATCACTACCGACTCGATCGTCACGCGTTCTGTCGGCTTACCCGAGGGTGTCCCGACGGCATCGATGGCCTCGACCACCTCCAGGCCCCGTACCACCTTGCCGAACAGGGAGTACAGCGGGGGTAGAGCGATACCCGACGGCCCGCTGATGACAAAGAACTGGCTCCCGTTTGTATTGGGCCCGGCGTTGGCCATGGCCAGCGAACCGAGCTCGTACCGGCCGGCCTTGGGCAGCTCGTCTTCGAAGCGGTAGCCGGGGTTACCCGTGCCCGTCCCGGTGGGGTCGCCTCCCTGGAGCACGAAGCCCGGTATCACCCGGTGAAAGACGATGCCGTCGAAGTAGTGGTACCGGGCCAGGAACACGAAGTTGTTGACCGTCTTCGGCGCGCTGATGGCATCCAGAGCGACGACCATGGTGCCCTTTGTCGTGGTCATCTCTGCTGTGTAGCGGCGTTGCACGTCTATGCACATGGGTGGCGGCCCGTCGAAGTGCTGGGTCTTCGGGCTGGAACCGTCGGCGGCAGGGCAAGAGGTCGGCATGGCGTTCTGTCTAGCCGGTCGCGGCCCCGCGGCGCGCTGCCAGTTCTACAAATTGCCGATCCGGGCGCCGGCCTGGCCCCCGTTCTCGGCCGCCTCCTGGTGGGCCAAGCAGAACCGGGCAGCCGGCACTGCCTCCAATCGGTCGTCACCTATGGGCTCGCCGCACGCCTCGCAGCGGCCGTAGGTGCCCTCCTCCAGGCGCCGCAGCGCGGCATCGACATCATCGAGGTCGCTACGCACCTGCTCCAGCAGCGACTGGTCTCGCTCCATATAGAAGGTCTCGGTCCCGATGTCGGCCGGGTGCTGGTCGACCGTGGAGAGCTCCTCCATCGCCGCCGACTGGGGCTGGCCAACATAACCATCGGAGACCACGGCGTCGCGTGCCCCTTCCAGGCGCTCGCGCTCGGCAACCAGCCGTTGCTTGATCTCCTCGGGGCCCGCGGTGTCTTCATCGTTCATGAGCCTCATTCATACCCTCTCGGGCAAGCGCTCATAGCGCTCGGCCCTCTGCCGATCTTGCCCATACGGCGCAGCAAAGGCTCCGCTGGCGCCGGCCGTGGACCGCCAGGTCGTGGCGGGACCGTTTTCGGGATTGTTGTCAGGACTGATTTGGGAGGCCGCTGGACGATGAGGACGGGGCGGGTACGGCACTGCCTTGCCCTCTTTGCCGGCGCGGTGACCCTGGCCAGCGGGGCCGCGGCGGTCGTGAGCCCCACGCCTGCTTACGCAGGCACGCCGAGCGCGCCCATCGACCTGTCCGAGGAGCCCTTCTCCTACAGCCAACCGTTCGTGCCTTCCCGCTGGTCGGTACCGGCGCTACCGTCGGGGACGAACGCCGCCTGCCTCACTGCGGGGAGCTCGACCACCCAGACCCCGGTGCCTGGCTGCGGGGGGACAACGGACCCCGGGGGCCAGGGAGCGCTGCGCCTCACAGGTGCATCCGGCGCGACGGAGGGGGGCGTGAGCTCGGCCTTCGCCTTGCCTACATCGAGCGGGCTCGACTTCACCTTCGACACCTACCAGTACGGAGGTACCGGCTCACCTGGCGACGGCTTGTTGTTTTACCTCGCAGCGACCGATCCCTCCAACCCATCGGCCGCCAGCTCGCTCGGAGGTGCGGGTGGCGACTTGGGCTACACGAGCGGCAACAGCGCCGCCACGGGGGTCACCAACGCCTACCTCGGCGTCGGCCTCGATGTGTACGGGGATTTCAGCTCCTCGTCGTCAGACGGGACGGGCTGCACGGACCCCTCGTGGGCGGCACAGGCGGCCAATGCGGTGACTATTCGGGGCCCGGGCGAAGGCACGCAGGGCTACTGCCTAATGTCTTCGACTGCGGCAGGCGGCGGGCTGCGAGGGTCGCTGTCGTCGAGTGCCACCATCCGCGCGGGCGCCGTAGTACCTGTGGAAGTCGCCATCAACCCGACCGCCTCAGCGACGACGACGGCATCAGGGTTGACCGTGCCCGCCTACTCGTACCTGGTATCGGTTACACCGATCGGTAGCGGCACGCAGACGATCTCGGGGTCGCTCCCCGACGACACCTACCTCCCCAGCGGGGACTCGTATTGGACGAGCTCGTCGACGGGGATCCCTTACCAGGTCGTTTTCGGCTTCGCCGCCTCAACGGGGACCTACGACCAGGTCCACGAGGTCTCGAACCTGGCGGTCGCCCCCCTTAGCACCACAGCGCCCGCCGTACTGTCCGTCGCCATGACCGACAACGACGC
>DASSZK010000064.1:0-3781 GCA_035702845.1 Acidimicrobiales bacterium | reverse complement strand
CTGCAGTCGGGTGGCATCGGCCTGGGCCTTGGCCAGGGTCCGTACCTTCTCCGCCTCGGCCTCAGCTGGTCGCACCACCTCCGTCAGCAGTTGCTGCCGGCGCAGCTCCGATTGCGCGGTCGCTACCTTGGCCTGCTCGGTGAGCACGTCGTGTTGGGCGCGGGCCTGAGCCAACGGGCCTGCCTGGCCGGCCGTTTGCTGGGCCTGGTCGATCTGCGCTTGGTACTGCGCCTTGGCGACAGCGGTCTCTTGCATGTACTGCGCCTGTGCCCGTTCCGATTCTTGGCGCACCTTCGCGGCATTTTGGTCCGCCTGGGCTTGAGCGATCTGCGCGTCCTGGTTTACCGCAGCGATGTGCGGCTGCGACAACGCCTTGATGTAACCGGCCTGGCCATCGTCGATGGACTCGATCTGGAACGAATCGACCACGAGGCCGAGCGTCGCCATTTCCGGTTTCGACGCGTCGAGGACTTCACCGGCCAGCTTCTGGCGCTCCCGGATGATCTCTTCGACGCTCATTGAGCCCACCACGGAGCGAAGGTGCCCGGCAAAGATCCGGCCCACAAGTTCGGGCATGGACCGCTGGTCGTCCAAGAACCGCCGGCCGGCATTGGCGATGGACTCGGCGTCGTCACCGACCTTAAAGGCGATCACGGCGCGGACCTGGAGGGTGATCCCCTGGCGTGTCACGCAAGGCTCCGCCACCTCCGACTCCTGCATGGACAGGGTCAGGAACGAAATGCGGTTACGCAGGGGCAGAGCGAAGGCTCCATGCCCCACGATTATGCGGAAGGGTGAATCACCCTTGTTCCTGCTGCCTGAAATGAGCATGGCCTCGTTGGGCGAGGGCACGTGCCAACCGAGCATCGCTGTCACCTTCTTCTAGTTGTGCAGCCGGTCTTCATAGCGGGGCCACGGCGACGCTGCGAGCGCCGCGGTCGGACACGATGACCACTTCGGAACCTTGGGGTACGGTTTGGTCTGCGTAAGCGATGTAGGCCTCACTGCCACCTCGGATCCGCACGACGATCTCCCCTGGCTCCGCCCCGCCGGGTATGGCGGTCCGGACGTGAGCCGTCCTGCCCACCAGGTCCTCAGGTCCCAGCGCGCTCATAATCCCGACGCTAGTCCGGCCGCGGGCGGCAGTTAGGCGCTTTCCATTCGAGATGTGGTGACATCCGAGACCCGGGTGGTCATTGGGAAAGCGAGGGAAGCTCCAAATGTGGCTGTGATCTGGCGGTCCCTCGTGGGCCCGACGACGGTCGACCTCGTCCGGGACCGGCCGCACGGGTTCGTGGCAGGCACAGCCGGATGAGGCCGGGTTTTCCTCAGTACGTGCCCAGCTCCGGGAGGTAGCCCCGGGTGACCGGTTACCCTACATCGTCGTGCTCGTCGACCGTAGGGAAGCGTTCCTGGCCGAACTGGAGGCCTCGATGCCGGGCGTTTGGTGGCTTCGTTCCGTCAGCTCGTGCGTGCGGGCGTACGCGTGGTCGTGACAGGCGACCCCATCCAGGGACCATCGATGCTCGTCGTGGGGCCCTTGCGTTCAGGATGCAGCGACGCCCTCGCAGTGATGGCAGCGTCCATGCTCGAGCGGGGCACAAACCTCATCGTGCTCACGCCGCGCGCGCCAGCATTTGCCGGTCTTGGTGCGGACGGCAAGGCCGTCGTCCTTGCTGGCGCAGTGGCGACCAGCGAGAGCGGCACGGCGCGCCCGTGAAGAGGAGATCAGCGATCCCCCCCTCGGGCCGCACCGGCACTGGCCGCCCAGGCGTGCACGATGGTGCTGTCGAGCTCCATGGGACTGAGAACTGGGCGCGCTGGACCTTCATCGTCCCCTCTGTCATTTGGGCATTGATGGGTCTGCTCTTCATTGGGGGTTTCCAGCCAGGGCCACCCCACGGGTGGGCCGAGCTGCTCATAATGGCCGGCCTGGCAAGCGTGTCATGGACAGCTGCCTATGTCCTGGCAGTCCCGGACCAGATCCGGGTGGGCCCCGACTTCATAACGTGCCGTAAACGTCTGCGGTGGCGCACCGTGACGGCGCAAGAAGTCCGCAGCATCTATCTGGTCCCGCGTGTTGGAGGAGGCGATGACCTCGTCATCCGGTGGGACGGGGGCAAGATGCGTATCAGCATCCCTTATGTCCACGCCCGTGGGGGAGGCAGGTTGACTGCCCTCGCCCACTTCGCCAACCAAGCCAAGGGGGCCGTCGCCATCCATGCTCCAGCCGAGGACGGCCCCATCGCCCGCAGGCGCTCTGTGCTGCCCTACGTGATGACGATTACGGCCGTGCTGTACGCCTTGGTCGGCGTGTTGCGGATCATCGTCGGCTAAACCGAGCACAAACGCCACATTTACTTTGGCCCCTCCGAAGTAGAGCCGCTCCTCGATGAGCTCGCCCAACTTGTTTCACCGCTGCAGCACGAAAATGGGTCGGCCAGGCACAGGACTCTAGGTGTTCTCGAAAAAGGCAAAAGGACCAGGCGGCCATAAGGTGCCCAGCGTGCGGCAGCGGACGGCGCAGCTGTACGAGAAATTCGCGGCGCCACTGCACAGCTTCGACCTCGTGGAGTTGGGCCTCGTCACGCTGGCCGGCCCGGACGGGGAGCGGCCCAGCCAAGGAGCGCTCTTCTCGTTCGACTTCGCAACGGCCCTTGGCGCTTCCGCGGAAGAGCGCTTGGCTGCCCGGGAGGGCCTGGACCGCGCCGGCTACCTGCGCCCGGGCCGGCTGGCCGACGCTGGGCCGAGTGGCGCTGGGCCAACTGGCGCATGGGAGGAGCTCCAGGCCGTTACTGTCCCAGACGGGCAACCCGTGGTCCTTTTTGGTGACTATGCCCTTGTATGCCTCATGAAGAGTGCCCCATGTGCGGTCGTGGAGGTACGGCCAGGACCACCAGGCGCCGTCGACCCCGGGCCCGGTGAAGGCAGTACCGCCGGGCTCCCGTTTGAACCCGTGACCATCTACACCGTGGGCACAACGCCGCTGTTGGCCCTGGAGGAGCAGTCGGCCGGCGGTAGCCGTCGCAAGTACCTGTTCGCCCACTTTGCCAGGCTGATGGTCGACGTTTACGAGTGGTCTTCCATGCCTGATGCGCCCGATCCACGCTGGGGCGCCTCCGTGGCGAAGACCTGGGACGAAGCCAAGGCCGACCAGGAGACCGCCAACCTAGGGGCCCCGGAGCCACTCGAGACCACTCTGGCCGCCTCGACGAGCTCGACCTTTTTCCGCCTGGCCCGCCCCGCCGGCACCGAGGTCGAAGTAAAGGATCTCGCCTGCGGCGTTGACGCTCGCGGCTTCTGGCTAGCCCGCGGCATTGACCCCACCACCCCCGCAGAGCGGGTCACCCCGTTTTGGCTGCAGGTGCAGCTGGCGGTGGAGCTCGAGCCCCCACCATCGTGTGTAGCGTCATGGTCTCTAAGCTTCCCAGCATGACATGAGCGCTTGAATTGGGCGGTGCTTTGTCGGGGCAGTGACCACAACGTGCTACCTGGCCTTGCGGCCACGGCTGGTGATGTCGGAGACGGTCAGATGGCACATCACTGAGCTCGTGGACGATCGTCCGCACCGGGTCAGGTGACCGGCGTCGCCCCCCTTGACGTCGCGGACGCCCTGACCAAGTACCACGTCCCCCCAAACGACACAATGCCCTGGCCCGTCGGACTGGCGGGACCGGGGTCGCCCGCATAGGCGTAGAGCGGGAAGCCGTTATAGGTCACCTGACGGTGGGCCCCACGCTGGAGCACCCCGAGTGTGCCTCGTATGCCGGCGCCAGCTTGC
>DASSZK010000377.1:0-10337 GCA_035702845.1 Acidimicrobiales bacterium | reverse complement strand
TGAAAGATCTGGCACTGAAAGATCTGGCACTGGGAAATCTGGCACTGGGAAACCTGGCACTGGGAAACCGGCACAGCCTGGCACTTTTGTACTTAGCGGCGGCACCGTCGTGGACGAGAACGCAGCACGGGCGGCCGATGTCGTTGTGCGCGGGGGAGTGATCGTCGAGATCGGCCCGCGCGGCGAAGTGGCCAGGCCCGCGGGGGCCACGGTCCTGGACGCGCAGGGCTGCCTGGTAACGCCTGGGCTTGTGGACCTGCACACCCACTTGCGCGAGCCGGGGGGCGAGGAGGCAGAAACGATCCAAACCGGTGCTCGCGCCGCAGCCATGGGGGGGTACACGGCGGTTGTGGCCATGCCCAACACCGAGCCCGCTATGGACTGTGCCTCGGTGGTCCGCTACGTCCTCGAACGCGCTCGGGGTGCCTGTTGCGAGGTGGCTCCCTCGGGCTCGATCACGCTCGGTCGCAAGGGCACAGCGCTGACCGAAATGGCAGAGATGGCCGCTTTGGGAGTACGGATCTTCACCGACGACGGAGCCGGGGTGGCCGACGCGTCCCTGATGCGGCGGGCCATGGAGTACGCCACGGGCGTGGGTGCGGTAATTGCAGACCACTGCGAGGAGCCGTCCTTGGCCGGGAAAGGCTGCATGAACGAGGGCGCCGTATCGAGCGCGCTCGGGTTGCCTGGACGGCCTGCCGTCTCCGAGGAGGTAATGGTCCTTCGCGACATCGCCCTGGCCCGTGCGACAGGGGCGAGGTTGCACCTGTTGCACCTGTCCGCTGAGGCCTCTGTGGCCGCTGTCCGCCTCGCCAAAGCGGCCGGTGTCGCCGTGACTGCCGAGGTGGCTCCGCACCACCTTGTCCTTGTCGACGAAGAGCTTCGGTCCTACCAGACTGTTTTCAAGGTCAACCCGCCGCTGCGCACCGGAGCGGACGTGGCCGCACTGCGCGCCGCCTTGGCAGATGGCGCCATCGACGCCGTGGCCACCGACCATGCCCCGCACCCCCCCGAGGCGAAGGACGTTGCTTTTTGCGATGCCGCCCCGGGCATGGTGGGGTTGGAGACGGCCCTGGCGGTGTTGCTCACCGAACTGGTGGACGAAAAAGCGATCGACGCTCTGGTGCACTTGAGCGGCGAAGTCGCTTTCCGGGGAAATCCTGAGGGGATCGTCAACATCCTGGGCGCGATGTCGTGGCGGCCCTCGCGGATTGCCGGCTTGTGGCCGCGCCATGGAGGGCCCCTGGAGGTAGGTGCGCCCGCCAACCTCTGTGTCATCGACCCGGCTCGACGGTGGCGCGTGGAGCCGGCCGAGTTTGCCAGCCGTAGCAGGAACACCCCGTTTGCGGGCCGAGAACTGGTCGGGCGGGTAAGGCACACGATTTTCAATGGGGACCCAGTAGTTGTCGCCGAGGAGGCACAGAGATGACCGAGAACAAGGAGCCAAAATTGAGCGAGCCGCAAAAGTGACGGGACCGGGCGGGGCGTTGGCAGGCGACGGAGCGGGACTGGCATGGCGCGACGGCGACGGAGCGGGACTGGCATGGCGCGACGGGATGTTGGTGCTGGCGGACGGGACGGCGTTCGAGGGAGAAGTGCTTGTCCCTGCACCCCGGGGAACGAGCCCTGACGTCCCGGATGGGCCTGCACGGGGCGAGGTCGTGTTCAACACCGTGATGGCCGGCTACCAGGAGGTCTTGACCGACCCGTCGTATGCGGGCCAGGTCATCTGTTTCACCTACCCGCACATCGGCAATTACGGCGTGGTCCCCGAAGACGACGAGAGTAGGCGCCCCTTTTGCCGCGGGGTGATCGTGAGGGAACTGACGGGACGGCCGAGCAATTGGCGGGCGGTCGAGACCCTGGGCGCCTTCTTGCAGCGCCATGGCCTGTGGGCGATCGCCGGCGTGGATACCCGGCGCCTCACCAGGTGCCTGCGTGACGAGGGGTCCATGCCGGGCGCTTTCGGCCCTGTCGACGGTGGGCCCGGCGGCTTCGACGAAGCGGGCCTGCTCGCAATAGCCCGTGCAGAAGCTCCCACCAACGGCCGGGACCTCGTGCGGGAGGTCACCTGTTCGGCCCCCTACACCTACGGCGAAGGGCCGTACTCCGTGGTTGCCTACGACTTCGGTATAAAGCGCAACATCCTGCGCAACCTCGCCTCGGTTGCGAGGGTTACCGTGGTACCGGCCGGCACGCCTGCCGGCGAGGTACTCGACATGGATCCCGACGGCATTTTCCTCTCCAATGGACCTGGGGACCCGGCCGCAGTGGAGGGCGCGACCGCGACGGTGCGCGAACTGCTAGGTAAAAAACCGGTGTTCGGCATCTGCTTGGGGCACCAGATCCTGGCCCAGGCCCTTGGGGCAAGCACGTTCAAGCTTCCTTTCGGCCACCATGGGGGCAACCACCCGGTGCGCCGCCTAGCCAGTGGGACCGTCGAGATCACGAGCCAGAACCACAACTATGCCGTCGCGCCTGGGACCTTCGAAGGCGGCGTCGATGTCACACACGTCAACTTGAACGACGGGGTTATCGAAGGCTTTGCGTGCCGGGATGTCCCTGCGTTCTCGGTCCAGTACCACCCCGAGGCCGGGCCGGGGCCACACGACGCCCGTTACCTGTTCAAGGAGTTCGCCGAGCTAATGCAACGCACTGGCGCCAAACCCGGCCGCACCGGGAGCTTCGAGCCCGCGGGAGGCAACAATGCCTAAGCGCGAGGACATTTCGTCAGTCCTGGTCATCGGATCGGGCCCGATCGTCATCGGCCAAGCGTGCGAGTTTGACTACTCCGGTACCCAGGCCTGTAAGGCGCTGAAGGCCGAGGGTTACCGGGTGATCCTGGTGAACTCCAACCCGGCGACCATAATGACCGACCCGGATGTCGCCGATCGCACGTACATAGAGCCGCTCGTGCCTGAGATCCTCGAAGCCGTCATCGAACGCGAGCGCCCCGACGTGCTGCTCCCGACACTGGGCGGCCAGACCGGGCTCAACCTGGCTATGAAGTTGCACGAGACCGGAGTGCTCGAGCGTTACGGCGTCGAGATGATCGGCGCCAACGCCACGGCTATCGCCACGGCAGAGGACCGCGGGCTTTTCCGGGCGGCAATGACCGAGATCGGCCTGGCCGTGCCCGACTCGGGTTTTGCCAACAACCTTCCCGAGGCGCTCGAGATCGGTGAGCGCATCGGGTTCCCGATCATTGTGCGCCCGTCGTACATACTCGGTGGCGGTGGGACGGGGATTGCTGCCAACCGCCAGGAACTGGAGGAAATCGCCGGCAACGGCCTGGCGGCCAGCCCGATCAACGAGATCCTGATCGAGCGTTCCATCGCCGGGTGGAAGGAGTACGAGCTCGAAGTCATGCGCGACTGCGCTGACAACTGCGTGATCATCTGCTCGATCGAGAACTTCGACCCGATGGGGGTCCATACCGGCGATTCCGTCACGGTGGCGCCGGCGCAGACTCTGTCTGACGTGGAGTACCAATTGATGCGCGACGCCGCCTTCTCGTGCATCCGGCGCATCGGCGTGGAAACAGGCGGCTCCAACATCCAGTTCGCCGTCAACCCCGCCAACGGTGACATGGTCGTCATCGAGATGAACCCCCGCGTGTCGCGCTCGAGCGCCCTCGCCTCCAAGGCCACCGGGTTCCCCATCGCCAAGATCGCCGCCAGGTTGGCCGTCGGCTACACCCTCGACGAGATCCGCAACGACATAACGGGCGAAACGCCTGCCAGTTTTGAGCCGACCATCGACTATGTGGTCACGAAGATCCCTCGTTGGGCCTTCGAGAAGTTCCCAGGGGTCCCCGACTCGCTCGGGACGCGTATGCAGTCCGTGGGCGAGGCCATGGCCATCGGCCGCAACTTCCCCGAGTCGCTACAAAAGGCGCTTCGCTCGCTGGAGACGGGCCGGGCGGGGCTCAACTGCGACCCGGGCGAGAAGCTCTACGACGCCATGAGCGACGACGAACTGGTCGGACGGGCGTCCATAGGGACCCCAGAGCGGCCCTTCTTGCTCGAAGCCGCTCTGCGCCGGGGCGTCACGCCCGCTCGCCTCCACGAAACCAGTGGTGTGGACCCGTGGTTCTTGGACCAGATCATGCGTATCTGCGAAGAGCGGGACCGCTTGAGCCAACTGGGGAGCCCGGGCCCGCTCACACGGCGTGACTGGCGCAAGGCGAAGCGCCTCGGCTTTTCCGACGCCCAGCTGGCCTACCTGTGGTCCGTCGGCGAAGACGAGGTCCGCTCGGCCCGTTTGGCGGCGCGCACTCGGGCCACGTTCAAAACGGTGGACACCTGTGCCGCTGAGTTCTCTGCCAAGACCCCGTACCACTACTCGACCTACGAGGACGCCGACGAGGTGGTCCCTTCCAGTGCCCGCAAGGTTGTGATCCTGGGTTCCGGGCCCAACCGGATCGGCCAGGGGGTGGAGTTCGACTACTGCTGCGTCCAGGCCAGCTTCGCATTGCATGACGCCGGTTTCGAGACGGTAATGGTCAATTGCAACCCGGAGACTGTTTCCACCGACTACGACACGAGCGACCGGCTCTATTTCGAGCCGGTCACCCGAGAGGACGTCCAAAACGTGCTCGACGTCGAGTCCGCCAGCGGCGAGCTCGTAGGAGTGATCGTCGCCCTTGGAGGCCAGACCCCGCTCAAGCTGGCCTCCGCCATTCCTGAGGGCTTGGTCCTCGGCACCTCCCCGGCGTCGATCGACCTGGCCGAGGACAGGGAGCGTTGGAACGCCCTTTGCTCCCGCCTGGGGATCCCCCAAGCACCAGGCGGTACGGCCCTGAGCACGGACGAGGCGGTCCGTATCGCTGCCACGACGGGCTACCCGGTCCTCGTGCGCCCCAGCTACGTGCTGGGGGGGCGGGCCATGGAGATCGTGTACAGCGAGGACGATCTCGTCCGGGCCATGAAGGCTATGGCAGCGTCGGGGTCGCTCGGGCGAGAGGGGGGGCTTTCGGCCGAGAGGCCGGTGCTCGTGGACCGCTTCCTCGAGGATGCGACTGAGGTGGACGTCGATGCCGTGCGCGACGGCGACGGTGAGATCCTGATCGGCGCCGTGATGGAGCACGTCGAGGAGGCGGGGGTCCATTCAGGCGACAGCGCCTGCGTGGTGCCGCCTCCGACCCTGCCCCAGGAGGCCGTGAAGGCGATCGAGGCGTACACCCGGGCCATCGCCGACGCACTCGAGGTGCGCGGCCCGCTCAACGTCCAGTACGCAGTGCAAAAAGACCCCGACGGTTCGCCCCAGGTCTTCGTCATAGAGGCCAACCCCAGGGCCAGCCGGACGGTCCCGTTCGTGTCCAAGGCCACCGGCGTGCCGTTGGCCAAGGTGGCGGCGCGCGTTATGACCGGGTCTACCTTGGCGCAGCTGCGCGCCGAGGGAATGATCAAAGAGCCGGTTACGGGCTACGTGAGCGTGAAGGAGGCGGTGCTGCCTTTCGACCGTTTCCCTGAGGCCGACAGCGTCCTTGGCCCCGAGATGCGTTCGACGGGTGAGGTCATGGGGATCGACGCCACTTTCGGGCTGGCCTTCGCCAAGAGCCAGCTGGCGGCGGGGGACAACCTGGCCGACGGCGGCACGGTGTTCTTCTCCCTGGCCGACCGGGACAAAAAAGCGGGTGTGAGTGCTGCGTCCGGCTTCCTCAACGCGGGGTTCACTATCGCCGCGACTTCTGGTACGGCTGCCTACCTCGAACAAGCCGGGGTGCCCGTGAGCACCGTGGTGGCGAAGGTGACAGAGACCGATGCCGCTACAGACAGAGGCGCCCCGACCGAGAGGGGCGCAGGCGCTGACCGAGGTGAACGCGACGTGGTTGGCGGGGTGGACGCCGTCGAGCTGATCCGCTCGGGGAAAGTGCACCTCGTAGTGAACACGCCGAGGGGCCGGGGCCCGCGCGCCGACGGCGCACGCATACGCCGCGCGGCTCGCCAGTACAAGGTCCCCTTGCTCACAACTGTGGCAGCCGCCAAGGCCGCTGCCGGCGGGGTAGCCGAAAGGGCGAAACAACCCTTTACCGTAAAGTCCCTACAGGAGCACCATGGCCGAGGCTGAGCCCTCACTGCCGAGGGGGCGGTCGGGCCGTTGCCGGTGGACCTGAGCGTCAGCGTAGGCGCCGTCGAGCTGCCCAACCCGGTGATGACCGCGTCGGGGACAGCGGGGCACGGAGCCGAGCTCGGCGCCTTCATGGACCTCTCGGCGCTCGGGGCAGTGGTTGTCAAGTCGCTGAGCGCCCAGGCGTGGGCCGGCAACCCGGCTCCGCGCCTGGCGCCGGCGGCCGCCGGGATGCTCAACAGCGTGGGGTTACAGAACCCGGGTATGTCTGCGTGGTGCGCAGAGGACCTTCCGGCGTTGGCGCGCAGCGGTGCCCGGGTGGTGGTCAGCGTTTGGGGGCGCAGCCCGGGCGAGTACGCCGAGGTGGGCGAGCTGTTGGTGCGCGGACTTGCCGGCGCTGGTGAGGATCTCCGGCGCCATGTGGTAGCCGTGGAGGCCAATATCAGCTGCCCTAACGTCGAGGACCGCCAGCGGATGTTCGCGCACTCGAGGCAAGCCACCGCGTCGGCGCTATCCGCGCTGATCGGTGCGCTGGCTCCGTCGCACTTGGCGGTGTGGGCGAAGTTGAGCCCCAATGTCACCGACCTGGTTGCAATTGCCGGTGCGGCCCTCGATGCCGGAGCCGCGGGCCTCACCCTCGTCAACACGCTGATGGGGATGGCGGTGGATCCTCGCACCGGGCGCCCGGTGCTGGGCGCCGGCGGGGGAGGGTTGTCCGGTCCGGCTCTGCACCCTGTTGCCGTGAGGGCGGTGTGGGAGTGCCGGCGCGCTTTCCCGGACGCCCCGATCATTGGCGTGGGTGGGGTAACCACGGGCCATGACGCTGCCGAACTGCTCGCTGCGGGGGCGGACGCCGTCCAAGTGGGGACGGCGAGCTTCGCCGACCCGCGGGCGTGCAGCCGAGTGTTGGCCGGGCTGCAGCGCTGGTGCGAGGACCAGCAGGTGCTATCGATGGCCGAGCTGCGCGAGAGGTGGGCCACGCCCGCACTTGGGTAGCGTCGCGCTCATGACGAGCGACGCGATGACCGGTACGAGCACCGGAGGTTCTTCGGCCCCGCAGGCAACGCCGGGCACTCCCATGGCTGGAGCGTCCGAGGTCCGCGAAAAACTGGCGTTGGCGCTGGATTTTGACGATTCGGTCGTGGCCATGCGCATGGCCTCCCGGCTGCGTGAGTATTTCGCTGTCGCCAAGGTCGGCATGGAACTGTTCAGCGCGGCTGGCCCGGGGATCGTGGCCGAGTTGCTCGACTCCGGTTTCAAGGTCTTCGTCGACCTCAAATTGGCTGACATACCCAACACCACCCGCAAGGCGGCCCGCGTGCTCGGAGCGCTCGGGGCGTCGTACGTGACGGTCCATTCGAGTTCGGGCGCGGCGAGCGTGCGAGCGGCGGTAGAGGGCTTTGCCGAGGGAGCGGACAGGGCCGGCCTGCCGGTGGGGACGGTGCTCGGGGTCACGGTGCTCACAAGCGAGGCGGAGGCGCCCGAGGAGCTGTTACGACAAAGGGCGGGTTTGATCGTCGAAGCCGGCTGCCCGGGGCTGGTCTGCGCAGCATCCGACCTGGCCCTGGTGCGCTCCATCGCTCCCGGGGTGCGTACGGTCGTCCCTGGGATCAGGTTGGCTGGCACTCCAGGCCATGACCAGGGGCGGCCTTCGACGCCGGCACAGGCCCTTGCCGACGGCGCCGACCTGCTCGTCGTAGGCCGGACGGTAACCGAGGCGAGCCACCCAGAGGGCGCGGCACGAGCCGTGGTCGAGGACGCCCTGGCCAGTGCAGGTTAAAGCCTCACCGAATTAACCTCGCGGATCTCACACCGGCCGTTTGCGACGCGCTAGGGTGCCCACCATGCCTTTGCCGCCCACTCTCTCCGCAGACCAACGCCAGGCCGCTCTCGAGAAGGCCGCAGCCGTGCGCAAGCAGCGCGCCGAGCTGAAGGACCGTCTCAAGATGGGTTCTGTGTCCCTGAAGGAGCTTCTCGACCAGGGCCAGAGCGACGAGGTCATCGGCAAGATGAAGGTCATCAACGTCCTAGAGAGCTTGCCCGGCCTGGGCAAGGTCAAGGCCCGCCGTGCCATGGACGAAGTCGGTATCAGCGAGACACGTCGAGTCCAAGGCCTCGGCGAGCAGCAGCGCCGCAAGCTGCTCGAAAAGCTCGGCTGATCCCAGGCGCACGACCGTAGCCGGGAGCTGCGCCGACCGGTGCCCGTTCGCCGGCCGGTGTGGTTCTCCGGCCGGGGTTTCGGTGCCAGCACGGTACTGCGCGTTTCCTGACGCTCAATAGGGAGGTCACAGGTGACCACGGTGCCCGCCGACGTCCACACCAGCGCTACCGGAGACCGGCGGCCCTTGGTGTTCGTAATCTTCGGCCCGGGCGGTGTCGGTAAGGGCACTCTTGTGGCCCGTCTGATGTCGATGCGAGAGGGCCTTTACCTGTCTCGCTCTTGGACGACACGGCCCCGGCGCCCGTCGGAAGCAGCTGACGCCTACGTCTTCGTTTCGCGTGAAGACTTCCTTGCCAGAGTCGGTGCCGGCGGCTTCTTGGAGTTCACGGAGTTTGCGGGCAACGGCCACCTGTACGGCACGCCGACGCTCGAGTGCCCGCCCGGCAACGACATCGTGCTCGAGATCGAGATCCATGGCGCTCGCCAGGTCAAGTCCATCTACTCCGACGCGCTCCTCATACTCATAGCCACGCCATCGCGCGAGGTCCAAGAGCAGCGGCTCAGGGCGCGAGGGGACGACGAGGAGAGCGTGCGCCGGCGCCTTGCCGTGGGCGCTGAGGAGGAGCTGGACGGTAGGCGCATGGCCGACTACGTGGTGGTGAACGACGACCTTGAGCGGGCTGCCGCCGAGCTGGCCTCTATAATCGATACTTGCCGCCAGTCACGGGTCTAGCCCTCTACCTGCAAGTCCCGACTCCTTGCAGGTTCAGGGCGCAGGTTCAGGGCGACGCTACGCCGCTGACCCGGTGCCCACTGGGTCACGACCCGGTCCCGACCCAAGACAAGCACACGCACTCGCACACGAGACAGGCACAGGACACACGCATAGTGACCACGACAGGAGCGAACAGCTGATGGCAGAGCGCCGGCCAACGATGATGGACCCCCCGATAGAGGAGCTGCTAGAACGCGTGGACTCCAAGTACACGCTGGTCAGCCTGGCAGCGAAGCGTGGCCGTGAAGTGAACTCCTACTTCAACCAGTTGGGCGAGGGCCTGGGCTCTATCGTGCCCCCTCAGGTGACGTCGATCTCGCGTAAGCCGCTGTCGATCGCCCTGGACGAGGTTTCGGCCGGCAAGATCACCTACCACCGCATCGTCGAGGAAGAGGGCGAGCCGGCCGAGGACCTTCCCGCCCAGCCCTAAGTGTCGAGCGCCCCGGGCCCCGGTCCTGTACCCGCCCTATCCGGTAAGAGGGTCGTCCTCGGGGTGTGCGGCGGTATCGCCGCCTACAAGGCGGTCGAGGTGTGCCGGCGTCTCTCGGACGCCGGTGCCTTGGTTAGCCCTGTCCTGACCACAGCGGCCACCCGCTTTGTCGGCGCGCTGACGTTTTCGGCCCTCGCCGATGAGCCGGCGCAGATCTCGCTCTATGACGGGCCATGCGCCTCACCTCACATCGACCTGGCCCGGCGTGCTGACCTGGTACTGGTGGCGCCTGCGACGGCCAGGCTGCTTGCCGGCTATGCCACGGGCGCCAGCAGCGACCTGCTGACCGCCACACTCCTGGCAACCCGTGCCCCTGTGCTCGTCTGCCCGGCTATGCACACCGAGATGTGGGAACACGCCGCGGTACAGGAAAACGTGGCCACCCTGCGCCGTCGGGGCGTGGCAGTACTGGAGCCGGCAGCCGGGCGGCTGGCGGGCGGCGACTACGGCCCGGGACGCCTACCGGGACCCTCCGAGATCGTCGACGCGGCCGCTGGGCTTTTGTCGCAGGCGCGGGCTCTGCCGGGCGCTTCCTCGCTACCAACCCGTAGCCCCAGCGGCGGGCGGCTCGCCGGCCTGAGGGCGGTCGTCAGTGCCGGAGGCACTCGCGAACCCGTGGACCCGGTGCGCTTCGTGGGCAACCGCAGCTCGGGTCGCCAGGGCAACGCCATCGCCGCGGCGCTCTCCGGCGAAGGAGCGGCAGTTACCCTCGTGACTGCCGCAGAGCCGTTCCCCGGCCAAGGCTACGAGCCGGCCAGTGTTGAGGACGATGCCGTGGGCCCTGCCGTGCCCGCCGACCCGGGCGGGCGGGTCCGAGTTGTGCGGGTTGACACCGCAGC
>DASSZK010000421.1:0-8789 GCA_035702845.1 Acidimicrobiales bacterium | reverse complement strand
CGGTCCGCCAGGATGGCTGTTGCGTTGCCACTCGACGTACTCGAGCGTTGGGTGGAAAGATTGGCGGCCATATGACCCAGCCCCGTATGGAGAGCACCGGGTTCCCTGAGGATGCCGTGTCCTCAGAACGGATGACAGGCGTGCCGCAGCCTCCGCCGGCCCCTTCTCTGGCGCACCCCCCGTTGGAGCCCCCGTCCGTGGCTGCCCCGTTGACGGCGGCTCCAACCGGGGGCCAGATGTCGCCAGGCGACGCCGGGCTGCGTGCGCGCTCGGTCATTGAAGAGGTCTCAAAAGCAGTGGTTGGCAAGGACGGCGTGCTGGCCCTAGTCATGGCTGGTTTCCTTGCCGGCGGTCACGTGTTGCTCGAAGACAACCCGGGACTGGGCAAGACGCTGATGGCACGGTCTTTCGCGTCGGTAATGGGGATCTCCTTTGCCCGGGCACAGTTCACGCCGGACCTTATGCCGGCGGACATAACCGGGTCTTCGATATACGACCAGCGCACCGGGGAGTTCCGGTTTGTACCCGGACCGGTGTTCACGAACCTGCTCCTCGCCGACGAGATCAACCGAGCGTCGCCTCGGGCGCAGTCGGCGTTGCTCGAAGCGATGCAGGAACGCCAGGTGACGGTAGACGGCGTCACTCACCGCTTGGAGCTTCCCTTCCTTGTGATCGCCACCCAGAACCCGATCGAGATGGAGGGCACCTACCCCCTCCCCGAGGCGCAGCTCGACCGGTTCATATTGCGGACCTCGGTTGGCTACCCGAGCGAAGAGGACGAGCTCGAAGTGCTCAGCCGGCGCGCTCAGCGCCGCTCGGACGACGTAGCCCTGGACTGCCGGCTGGCCACCGGGGAGCTCACCGCCATGCAGCAGGCGACGGAGGATGTCTACGTGTCGCCGGCCATCGGCCGTTACATTGTCGCCGTTACCAATGCCACGAGGTCCCATCCCGGCGCCGAGATCGGGGCCAGCCCCCGCGGGTCGCTGGCGTTGATGGCTCTCGCCAGGGCCTGGGCACTGTTGCAGGGCCGTGATTTCGTCGTGCCCGAGGACGTCAAGGCGGTGGCCGTGGCCGCGTTGGCGCACCGCATCCGCCTACGCCCTGACTTGTGGGTACGAGGAGAGCGGCCCGAGGCCGTCATCTCCGAGTGCCTGCGTTTGGTGGCGGTGCCTGCACCCGAGGAGCCGGCACCCCCGACCGCCGGAGGGACTGTGGGAGCGGGGACTGTGGGAGCGGGGACTGGGGGGACGCGGGACGTGGGGCGCTGAAACACCCGCTGCTCGACCAGAGCCTCACTGTCCGAGAACCAGCCGGCTCGCCACGGCGGGCATGGCACCCGACCTCCAAGGTGGGCTGGTACCTGGCTCTTGTTGTGGCCGGGTGCGGCGGCGCACTGGTGTCAGGGCGCCCCGAAGCTGTCCTGGTCGTCTTGCCGTTTGCTCTAGCGCTCGTCGCAGGGTTGACGCTGGCGCCCGCCAGTGCCCCGGTCGTCACGGGCGGTAAGCCGACCTTAACCCACATGAGGGAGGGTGACGAGCTGGAAGTGGTCGTAGATGCCGGCTCGATCGCCGGCGCCGGCGCCCGCTGGTGCACTCTCGAGGTCGCCGTGGTAGGAGCCGAGGGGTTTGTCCGAGCCGAGCGGCTCTCTGGTGAGGACAAACGCTTGGACCTCGTCGGGCGGGTTGGTTTGGAGGCCCCACAGAGCTTGACCGTACGGGTCAGGGCGGCACGCTGGGGACGGCGGTCCCCGGGCCGGGTCGTGTGGCGGGCCCAGGACGTCCTCGGGCTTTGGCAAGTGGACGGGGAGAAGGTGGCGTTGCCCGACGTGACCGTTTACCCCCGGCCTGAAGTGCTCGACCGCCTCCTCGCCCCTGCTCGTTCCCCATTGCCGGCGGGCACGCATGTGTCGCGGGGCAAGGGAGCCGGTTTCGAGCTCGCCGGTGTGCGGCCGTATTCGCGGGGGGACCGGGCGCGAGATATCAACTGGCGCTCCACGGCTCGGTATGGGCGGCAGCTGTTCACGAACGAGCGCCACCCCGAGAGGGCGGGCGACGTCGTCCTGGGCCTCGACTCGTTCGAACCTTCCGCCCTTGGCCGGGCAGTTGCCGCCAGCTGCGCTTTGGCCCACGCCTTCCTGCAACAAAGAGACCGTGTCGGCATCGTCAAGTTCGGAGGGTGGTTGAGCTGGTTACGCCCGGGCGCGGGCCCGCGCCACGAGTGGGTGCTCATGGACCAGCTGTTGACCATTAGTGCGAGCGAGCAACAGCTCTACCGCTCACTGACGGCACTGCCTCCGAAGTCTCTGCCGCCGGGCGCTTTGTTGCTGATCGTGTCCAGCCTGGAAAACGACGGGGCGGTCGAGGCCGTGACAGCCATGGCGCGGCGCGGCCTCGACGTAGCCGTGTTGCAGGTCGAACCCGACCTGGCACCCGACCTGGCACCCGACCTGGCATCCGACCTGGCAGGTGGCCGAGGCGAGCGCCCTGACGGCCACCGGCTCAGGGGCACCGCCCGCCCCTCTAAGTCTCTTGATGAGGCGCAAGAGAGGGTGCTCACTTCGGTCCTCGCGCTGTGGCGGTTGTCAGCCGACGGGCGGGCGGACGCTCTCCGGGCTGCCGGGGCCCCATGTGCAGCTTGGCGCGCAGGCGAGCCCTTGGCCGCTCCCGTGGACGAGCTCGTCCTCTGGGGGCGTGTGGCACGAAGAGGCCAGCGGTGAGGCCGCAACGACGGCTGGCGGTGTTACGGCCGCCGGCATCCGCCTATGGGGCACCGCCCGCAGCGTTGGGTGCGGTCGTTTCCGGTTGGGTGGCAGTGTCGAGGCCGGCGTGGCAACCGGCAATGATCGCGGTAGCGCTGGTGGGAATGGTCTGCCTGGGGGCGGGGCTGCTTAGTTCCAGACCAGGACCTGTCGCCGTGGCCACGGTGGTTTGGGGCTCCGGGTTCGTAGTGTCCCTCGCCGGGCACCGCCTCGATGTGCTCGGTGCCGCTGTGTTCGGGGCGGTGCTTTTCGCGGTGTTCGAGCTGGCATCCTTGGCTGCTGCAACCGTGCCGAGGACACCTTTCCCCCCGGCAGCACGATGGCCTCGGCTGGTCGCAGGCGCCGGCTGTGCGATCGGCGGGCTGGGGCTTGCCTGGGCGATAGGCCTCGCGGTGAGCCTTGGTTGGGGCACAAGCGCCCTGCTTGCTGCTGGAGGTGGCTTGGGCGCCTTGCTCGCCATCGGCCTGATAACCCTCGGGATCGTGCGCCCGGAGCGCTGAGTGCCTGAGCACCGGATGCTGACGGATGGTCGCTTCTACCGGGCGCCCTGTGCAACACCGCCTGCCGGCGTGGCTACCCTTGCATACCTGTGGCCGGAGATGTCCGAGGTGAGCTGGAGATAAAGCTGTCCGAGCTGGCCACCGAGGCCGCCCGGTGTACCCGCTGCAGACTGAGTGTGGGCCGCACCAACGTCGTGTTCGGGATGGGCAACCCGAGAGCCAAATTGATGTTCGTGGGCGAGGCGCCCGGTGAGCAGGAGGACCTGCAGGGCCTGCCCTTCGTCGGCCGGTCTGGCCAGCTCCTGGACAAGTTGGTCCTCGAGGAGATGGGCCTGACCCGTAAGGACTTCTATATCGCCAACACGATCAAGTGCCGTCCGCCCGGCAACCGCGACCCCCTGGCTGATGAGATCGAGGCGTGTTCGGGCTACCTTGCCGGACAGATCGAGCACATCAAACCGGCCGTCGTGGTGACCCTGGGCAATTTCGCCACGCGCCTGCTGCTCGCCACTTCGGAGGGGATCAGCAAGCTCAGAGGTCACGTCTACAGCTATGGGCCGGCACAGCTCGTCCCCACCTTTCACCCGTCTGCCGCCCTGCGTGGAGGAGGGCAGGTGGTTGCCCAGATGAGGGCGGACCTCGTCCGTGCCAAGGAGGCGATCAGCGCCGCCACGGGCCCCCCGGGAGGCGCAAAGCCATGACGGGGAGCGCCCCTCATGCAGCCGTTCTATCGGCGTACGCGCCGGATGCGCTCGCAATGGGCCGTCTGGGTGCGGCCGTCGCCGAGGTGCTGGGCCCGGGTGACACCATCTTGCTCGGCGGTGACCTCGGGGCAGGTAAGACAACGTTCACGAAAGGGTTGGCCGCTGCGCTGGGTGCGAGGGGCCCCGTCACCAGCCCAACATTTGTACTGGTGCACAGCTACCCGACAGCGCGTGGCTGGGACCTGCTCCATGCAGACGTTTGGCGGCTCGAACAGCTCCAGGAAGTGGTGGACCTGGCCATCCCGGAGCTTCTCGAGGACGGTGCAGCCGCCGTCGTGGAATGGGGCGAAAGGGCGGCCCCGGCGCTGGGCACTGACCGCTTGCACGTCGAGATCGATTTCGAGGACCGCCTGCTTCCCGACCCTGGCCGGGCAGAGGTTGCCACGAGCGTCTACAGCGAAGCGACGCCTGACGCTCAGCTGGGCAGTGGCACTGATGCGGGCCCGGGTGCGGAAGGGGTGCGCCGAGTGACGTTCTCGGCTCATGGCCCCGAGTGGGAGGCCCGCATGGTCGACCTAGCTCGGGCTCTTGAGATGGCACAGATGCCTGCACCTGGAACACGGATGCCTGCACCTGAAAGGGGAACACGGTGAGCCTCCTCCTTTCCATTTCGACCTCGACGCGCTGCAGCGGCTGCGCGCTATGGGGTGATGACGGGCCGGTAGGGTCCGTCATCTCGGTCGCCGCCCATCGCCACGCCGAGTTCTTGATGCCGGCGATCGACGAGCTTTGCCGTACAGCGGGGATGGGCCCGAGCGACCTTGACGCCGTGGTTGTAGATGTAGGCCCCGGCCTGTTCACCGGCCTGCGAGTCGGTATAGCCGCCGCCAACAGCATCGCCCTGGCAAGGCGCGTGCCTGTCGTGGGCATCACCAGCCTGGAGGTGCTGGCCCACCCGCACCGAAGGACGCCTGGCGTAGTTGCCTCGGTTGTGGATGCTCGCCGCTCGGAGGTCTACTGGGCCACGTTCGGGCACTTGGCGACAGGTGGATCCGCCTCGGGCGAGGTCAAGTGGGGTCAACTTTCACCCGCGGTCGTTACCGCCCCCGAGCTTCTCGCCGAACACCTCTCTGCCATCAAGGCACCGGTCCTGGCCGTCGGCGACGGAGCTCATCGCTACGCGTCCGTTATCGAGGCGCACGCCGAGGTGGGGCCGGTCTCCAGCCCGGGGGAACTGTGGCCGTCGCCCGTTGTCCTGGCCGAAATTGGCGCCCGCCGCCTATTTTCCCCGGGTGCGGAGCATGGCGAGGGCGCGTTGGCCGCAACCCCGGGGACGTTGGCGGAAGCGCTGTACCTTCGCCAAGCGGACGTGCGCATCGGCTGGGAACAATTAGGCGGCCGTGTGCCCGCTGCCGCCCCACCTCAGGCGTGACCAGCCCCGCACCCCACGAGTTCCCGGGTGCCCGCCTGGGCGTTGCGCCCCCGCAAGAGCCTGGCCCAGGTGCGCAAGGGCTTTCGTTTGCTCCTATGCACCGGCGACACCTGCCGGCGGTACTGCGCATAGAGCACCGCTCTCATCCCAGGCCGTGGTCGCTCGGCGTTTTTAACAGCGAGCTGTCGCAAGGTGCTGCCCGCTATTACACGGTGGCTCGCCACGCGGGCCGGGTGGTGGGGTACGGCGGCATCATGTTCGTGGCCGACGAGGCCCACGTGACCAACATCGCCGTCGCCCCGGCCTGTCGCCGCCAGGGGATCGGACGAGCCCTGTTGGCCCACTTGGCCATCGAGGCGTCAGCACGGGGGTGCCAGTCCATGACCCTGGAAGTGCGGGCGAGCAACGAAGCGGCAAAGCGCATGTACGAGCTGTTCGGTTTCGTCCAAGCCGGCGTCCGGCACAATTACTATCCCGAGACCCACGAGGACGGCCTGGTCATGTGGTTGTACGATCTTGCCTCGCCTACCGTCCAGGAGCGCTTGACGCGCCTCGCCGAACCCGGAGGTACCACAAGGTGAAAGTCCTGGCGATCGAAACTTCCTGTGACGAGACGGCGGCTGCCGTGGTAGAGGACGGCCGCCGCGCTCTGTCCTCGGTGGTGAGCAGCCAGACGGATCTTCATGCCGCATTCGGAGGCGTTGTCCCCGAAGTGGCAAGCAGGGCGCACCTGGAGCTTGTCGGAGCGGTCGTGGCCGAGGCCATGTCGAGAGCGGGGACAAGCCCCTCAGACCTCGACGCCGTAGCGGCGACCATCGGCCCCGGGTTGGTCGGTTCTCTGCTCGTCGGAGCCAGTGCCGCCAAGGCGTACGCCTGGTCTTGGGGCCTGCCCTTCGTGGGGGTCAACCACATGGAGGGCCACCTGCACGCCGCTTTCCTGGAGACCCCGTCGCTTCATATGCCCATGGTGGTGCTGCTCGTTTCGGGCGGGCACACGATGCTCATCTGTATGCAGCAGGGCCCAGGGCCGGACGAGGTGGAGTACCGGCTGCTCGGTGAGACGATCGACGATGCGGCGGGGGAGGCGTTCGACAAGGTGGCGAGGTTCCTCGGCCTCGGGTACCCGGGCGGCCCCGTCATCGAGAAGGTTGCGCGTGAGGGTTCGGCGACGGCTATCGCTTTCCCCCGGGGTTTGGCCGGTCAGGGGTACGACTTTTCTTTTAGTGGGCTCAAGACTTCGGTCGTGCGTTACATGCGGGCCAACCCCCAAGCACCCATCGCCGACGTGGCGGCAAGTTTCCAAGAAGCTGTCGTCGATGTGCTTGTCACCAAGACCAGGAAGGCGGCAGCGCAAGTCGGGGCACGTGCCATCTGTATAGGTGGTGGCGTGGCGGCCAACACGTCGTTGCGTGAACGCATAAACGAGGTATGTGCGCAGGACGGGCTCAGCGCATTTATCCCGAGCAAGTCGATGTGCACGGACAACGCGGCGATGATCGGCGCCACGGCGTGCTACAGGCTGCGGGTGGACGGCCCTACGCCGCTTGGTACTCCTGTGGACCCCAACCTGGCGCTGCGGTTGGTCGGTCTTGGTGCTGACGGCCACTAGGGTCGGTCCCACATGACACGCCCGGCCGAGGATTTCCCGCGCCAGCTCTCGCGGTCCCGGCGGTTCACCCTCGGCGCACCCAGGAGCTTCACCGTTTCGCCTGACGGAGAGCGGGTGGCGTTCCTGCGGTCCCCTGCGGGTGACGACCCGGCCACCGCTTTGTGGCTTCTCGACGCCCGCAGTGGGCGCGAGGTGGAGGTGGCCAGCGCCCGGGTGCTGCTCGGCGAGGGCGCTGAGGAGCTGGCCCCAGAGGAGCGCGCACGCCGGGAGCGTGCTCGGGAGATCGCAGGCGGCATCGTCGCCTATGCGTGCGACGGCGCGGTGGAGCACGCCGCCTTCCATCTCGACGGGCGGCTGTGGTGGGTTCCCCTACGGGTCGATGGACCGCTCGTCCGTCCCCGTCAGTTGCCTTCGCCGCCGGCTGTGTTCTCTGCACGAACAAGCCCGGACGGGGCGACCGTCGCCTTTCTCGCCGGGAGCCGTTTGTGTGCCGTGGCGACGAACGACGACGGTGCCAGCGAGTGGTGGGTCGTAGCGGAGGAGCCTGACGAGGACGTGACTTGGGGAGCGGCCGAGTTCATAGCTGCGGAAGAAATGGGCCGTTCCCGTGGCTTTTGGTGGTCGCCTGACAGCCAGTTCCTGTTGGCGGCGCGGGTCGACAACTCCACGGTCCAAACCTGGTACACGGCCGACCCTGCCAACCCCTCCCGGTCCCCCGAAGCGCACCGTTACCCCGCAGCCGGTACCGCCGATGCTTCTGTGTCCCTGTGGCTCTGCAACGCCAGTGGTGATGGCCCCCGCCGCCAGGTCGAGTGGGCGTCAGAGCGCTACCCGTACCTTGTCGACGTTCACTGGTCCCCTCATGGGCCACCCCTGCTCCTAGTCGAGGCAAGGGACCACAAAACCGCTGCGGTGCTGGCCGTCCAAGCCGACCCTGACGCGGCCGGAGCCGGGGGCCCTGCTGGGCCTCGCCCGGCCACGCTGGGCGCGGGGGCAATAGGCACTGCCGTCATGGCCGAGATGACCGAAGGTACGTGGGTCGACTGGCCGGCCGGTGTACCTGCTTGGCTCCCCGGAGGCCGGTTTTTGTGGACGTCGCCGGACGAGGGCACCTGGCGCCTGTGTGTGGACGGCGAGCCGGTTACGCCGGCCGGCCTGCAAGTCCGGGAAGTGACTAGCGCCGGCACGTCCGTACTGTTCACCGCGTCGCCGGAGCCGGAGGTGGTCGAGGCATGGGAGTGGTCGCCCGAGACGGGTTGTAGCAATCTCACAGGTGCCGGATCCGGAGCCGCCGGATTTGGGGCTGGGTCAGGTGTAGCCACTGTGGCCGGCCACGCCCAGTGCCGTGTGATCGGTGTTCGCAGCATGGAGTGGCACGGGGCGCGCGTGGAACTGCAACGCCCCAAAGCGGCGCCCATCACGATCGTGAACCTGGCAGAAGTGCCGGTGGTCGATCCCGCCGTACGGTTTTTGCGCGTTGGCGAGCGCCAGTTGTCGGTGGGCGTCGTGCTGCCTGCGGGCCACTCCGGCGGCAAGTTGCCGGTGATCATGGCCCCTTATGGGGGGCCTGGGCACCAGATGGTACTGGCGGCGCGCTCGGTTTGGCTCCAAGCGCAATGGACAGCTGACCAGGGTTTCGCCGTGGTTGTCGCCGACGGGCGCGGCACTCCTGGCCGCGGCCCCGCTTGGGAGCGCGCCGTGTACCGGGACCTCGCAGGGCCGGCGCTCGAGGACCAGGTAGACGCCCTGAGAGGCGCGGCGGAGCTGGTGCCCGAACTGGACC
>DASSZK010000410.1:0-6529 GCA_035702845.1 Acidimicrobiales bacterium | reverse complement strand
GCAGCCGTCACCCTGACCAGCCGCGGGATCAGCATGCGCGACGCCGCCGCCATCTTGGGGATCTCCCACCAACGAGTCCACCAACTCCTCACCGACAGCCCCACCGGCCGCAAAGCCGGATAGCCACACCCCCGGGTTCCCGAACCGGGCCCACCGAGCCGCAACAACACCACCGACCACCCTCCAGCTCACGCAGATCCGGTCGGAATTCCGCCGAGCTCACCGGGGTTGTCGCGCATCGCTTCATCGGTGTCGGCAAGCGCCAGCTCCTCGGCCGAGAGCCGGTGCTCGACCAGATAGGACCTCTGGCCTACTCGCCACAAAGCGCACCCCCGGGGCAACTGGCCCACCAGCGCCGTCTCTGTGCGGTTGAGCCCGAGCAGGCCTGCCGCTTTGTCGACCTCGCCGGGGGCCTGAGCAAAGATGACCCTGGTCTCAGCGTCGGCGAGCAGACCTTCTGCCAGCCGTTGGCGCTCCGAGCCCTCGTCGCCGGCGGCGCGCAGGTCCGACACCCGGTGCACCACGGCCACGTTGGCCACGCCGTAGGAGCGCGAGAGCTTGAACGCGGCCTGCAGCCAACGAGCCGTTTCCAAGTGGGAAAGGACAGCCCAAGCCTCGTCGAGCACCAGTAGCCGCTTTACCGGGTTGGCGCTGGCCGCTCCGGCGCTCAACGCGCTCTGCAACCAAGACAAGGCACAGACCATGAGGAGCCCGAGAGCGGGCGATGAGTAGAGGCGGGACAGGTCCAGTACGACGAACCCGCCCGCCAGGTCTGCACCGGGGGAGGTCGGCCCGTCGAACATCCCGGCCAGGTCCCCTTGGACCAGGCGGCGTAGCTCCAAGGCCACTTGGCGCCCATCAGCGCGCAGGCCTTCGGCGTCCGTACCCAAAGAGGCCGCTGCCTCGCGGTCGGGGTTTAATAGCCGCTCCGCAACGAGGCCGAGCGTCGGTGAGGCCGTTTCCACCTCCGTGCGAGAAAGCGCAACGTCACACGCCGCTCGCTCGCCTGGTAGGAGCGGGCGCCCGAGAGAACTGGCCAACAACGTTGCGAGGAGGCCCGAGCGCTGCCTATGTGCCTCGGCCGCCAGGCATGAACCGGCTACTTCCAGTGGGTTGAGCACCAGCCCCAATCCCGGTGCGAGGGCCAGGGGCTGAGCCCCGAGGGCGCGGGCCAACGGCCCGTACTCCCCTTTTGGGTCCACGGCCCAGCACTGGCGCCCGAAAATCTTCTGGCGCCACAAAAAGCTTTTCACGAATGCCGACTTACCCCGGCCGATCTGGCCCATGACGACCATGTTCGGGCTCGTCAACGACCCGTTGGCGTAGCACTCCCAGGGGTCGAAGCAGAAGATCCCACCCGATGCCTCCTTGCCGATATAACAACCGTTGACCCCCAACGAGGGCGGGGCCACGAACGGGTAGAGCGTGCGCAGCTCAACCGTGGTCCCCCGGTGCGCCGGTGGCGTCGTCGCACAACGTGGCAGGTGGGAGGGCGGCAGGTGGGAGGGCGGCAGGTGGGAAGGCTCGCTGGCTTGGCGGTTCCCAGGGCGTTTGCCACCCAGCTGGTTCGATTTATGCCCGAAGGCGAACCGGGTCTTTATCTTCATAGCCCGCGCCCCAGCGGGAGCGTCCACGAGTAGGCGGCCCGTTGCTGGCCCCAAAGAGCCCTGAGGGTGAGCCGAGCCGCGCCCGCCGCCCGTTCCAAATCGGAGCACGCACCGGACAAAGCCTCCTCCGACTCGTCAGAGACTGTGACGTACCCGCAAAATTCGAACGCCCCGCGCCCGTCCGCCAATTCGGCTTCCCGGCCCTCGATGGCCTCCGAACGCCGGCGCTGCCTGGCGGTCCGGAGGAAGCCGCCTTGGGAACGCAACTGGGCATCAGCCACCTCGGCGGTGCGCGACGACTCTGCATCGCGGGCGGCCTTTTCGGGTGGGATGGGCTTGTAAACGACTGAGAACCGCCGTCTTCCCGGGCCAGTCAGCAGCGAGCTCAAAAAGTCTGGGGACACCCGGGAACGGGGCCACTCGGCCACCCAGTAGGTCCGAGCCCACAAGCCGTCGACCTGCAGAGCCCCCCAGTGCTCTTTTGTGGCATCAGGCTCGCTGAGAAGTTCGCTCAAAGAGGCGGCGTCGAGCACACCGTCGCAAATTATCCCCGCCGCTAATAACTGGGACCGCAGGGCCGAGACCTGCGCCCGTACCGTGCCTGCACCGTTACCTATGACCTGGCCCCTCCTGGAAGGGCAGCGAACTGAGGCTACGAGCAGTGTCTGGTGCCGCCAGCAGCCCTCGGCGGCCTTTTGCAAGAAAGACCACTGCGCCTCGAACCCGGCAGCGCTGCGGTCACCGCGGGCGCGCAAATGCTCGACGACGGCGTCGGGCTCTGCCGGTAGGGCTTGCTGGCACCACTGCAGACGCAGCAATGGGCTCCGATGGCTCGATACGGATTCGAGCACCCCGGCCCAAGCAGCCAACCTCCGCTCCTGCGCGGCCCGGTCGAGTAAGCAAAATCCGTCGCCCCGCGCGCTCATCACGACCCCCGCGCTGCCGGTAACGGAGTCGAGGACCACGCCAAGGGCAACGTCCCCGCTCTGTGCGGGAAGCTCGCCTACTACGACGCCACCAGCAAAGCTCCTACGGTGGGTGGCGGCGGCCTGAAGGATGTCACCGCTGCCACGGGCCGAAGCGCTAACGGGAACGGCTGGGCGTATGCGGCGCGCCGTGACGAAACGGCCGGCGGCTCGCACCCACTCGAACACCGACCTGCCCGCGACCGGCCGGCAGGCAGCGACCGCTGCCACCAAGGCGAGGGCCGCCAAGAGCAGTCCGCCGGCGCCCGGCCAAGAGCGCACGATGAGCGCTGCGCCAATTACAGCGCAGGCAACGGAGGCCACCTGGCCCGGGCCCAGCCCGAATATAAGGCCCCTGCGGACGAGAGGTTCAAAACGGTAGCCATCAGCTTCAGCCATCAACTGGGCGTCCCCCCGTCCGCGGAACCCCGCGCATCGTCCCGACCGCTGCCAAGCGCGGGTGCCCCACCGCCGCCGAAGCCCGCAGGGCCGAGCCGGTAGTCGTCGCTACCGCTGCCTGGGCCGCCGGCGCGCCCATGTTGCTGACCGTTGCCGCCGCTCGACGTCGCGGCTCCTACCCGGGCGAGCAGTTGGGAGCCGGCTTGGCTCGCCTGGCTCGCCCCACCTGCCGCCGCACCCGCCGGCCCCCCCGAAGCAGCCGCCGCGGCACCAAGGTGCGACTTGGCCCGGTCCCAGGCCTGCTGCGCTGAACGGAAGGGCTGGCGCCCCATCCCGTCAAGATGGCCGATGGCCGAAGCCTCCGCCACCGGCACGAGCTTGAGGAGGGCCATCGGGGTGAAGGCGGCCATCAACATGATGGCACCGCCGGTTACGATCGTCCCTATCCCCGCGCCCGCTCCCAGGACGGCGTGTGCTCCCAGGCAAAGGGCACCGACTACCACAGGTTTCATCAATAACAAAGCCACCAGGATCTCGACGAGCCGCTTCGCCCAGCGCGCGGTCGATGGCCAGACAAGCCCGGCCAAGACCAGCGGCATAAAGAACACGGCCACCTCGACAGCTGCCGTCCTCACGATCATTTCCAGCCAGATGAAGACCCCGCCGACCATCACCAGGACCGTCAGTAGGCCGTAAAGGAACACGGTGGTCATCGACGACGGCAGATTGGTTGGCCCGAATATAAGGCTCGGCAGGTCCAGTGAAAAGTGAGGGTAGATCTCGGCTTTCACTGCCGAGGTCAGGGCATCGGTCGCTTCGAGGCCGTAGCGCGTCAGGGTCACGGCGGCCGCTCCCGTGATCACGGCCGCCGGCAGCCCCACCAACCAGATGCGCCCCAGGCGCCGCGCATCTTGGCGCAGGACGGCGCCGATGGTGGCAGCGAAGAGCAACGGGAACACGATCAGCTTGGCGACGGGGGCCAACTGGCCTGCGACGTTGCCGAACCAGCCGGATGCTATCTGCGCGTCGGGCGACGGTTGAAGGATGAAGGCGACTACCGCGGCAAGAAGAGCCCGTGCGGCTTGTAGCTCCACCCCGACTATCGCCTGGAAGAACGGCGCCACTAATTTGCCGGCGGCGCGCAGTACCAGGTTTTCAAAAAAACCCGACATCAATGCAGGTTCACGCCCTGGTTGAAGAAAAAGCTTACTATCCCCTGGGCGCCACCGATCAGCAATGCGGCCAGACCAGACACCAAGACGCCCTTCCTGCCCTGGTATGACTGCTGGTAATTATGTGAGAAGTGGCCGAAAGCCCACATCACCCCGCCGATCACCACACCTACGACGGAGGCGATGAGAGCCCAATGCCCGACCGCGCTCGCCATGGACGCGAGGGTGCCACCACCGGGCAACCCACTGCCTTGGCTTGGGTCCACGTTTATGTTGCCACCCGAGTAGCTCGGTGCCACAGCCAAGCCCCGTGATGCAGCGGCTCCGGTCACGATGCTCGTTAGTCCTGACATATTCCTCCCTCTAGTTGGCTGATTGCGACCCGCGTTCGCGTTGCCGCACGGTCCGTCCAGGCCGCAGGACAAGAGCGGCCACCCGTAACCGGCCTTGAGGGAAGCAGGATTTCGGCGCCAGTCTTGCCGTCCCGCCGGCGTAGCTATTTGACATACCTCTACGGCACCGGCGGGATCAGGGCCACCATTGCAATTTGCGGCAGAGCTTGGAGCCGCGAGCGACGAGGTCGCTGACCCTAATGAAGCCAGCGCGGAGCGTCGGGGACTGAATCGACCACTACGCGACGTCGTGGTAGGGGGTGGACCGGGCGCAACGTCGGATCGAGGCGTGGGTTGCCCAGCCTCGACTACGACCCTGGCGAGCAAGCGGTGGCCGCGGTGCGCCACCGCTACGATGAGATGCTGGCACGGCTGACGCAGTGCTTCGTCGGTTCGCTCGAGGCTATCTAGGCTTCACAGTCGGCGAGCACCGATGGCATCTTCTTGGTCCGCGACGAGGAGCGGGCTGCACGCGGTCCTCGCCAAGTTCCCCGAGTTGCTGGCTAGAAGCAGCACGGCTGACGGATCCCCCAGGCCACTTCTACGGACGTGTGAGATGAGGGCACTCGTAAGGGTGTAGCTACCTAGCGCCATGGCTCTACGTCGTCGTGGTCAGGCGTCTCGACCGCCCGGTCGGGCTGTAGTCGTGGACGCTGGGGGCGTGGTTCCTGGCCGGGCTGGCTTTGATCGGGATGCGTTCGAGGGTCGGGTCATACGTGGCAAGTAGTAGCTGCGCAGTGCTACCTGCGCAGTGCTACCTGCGCAGTGCTACCTGCGCGGCACCGGCGAACCAACCCTTACCGGCCCGGCCGAGGCGGAGTTGCCAGTTTCTGCTCATGTGTGCGAGCCCTCGGTGCCCAGTCTCGTCTCCGGACCGTGGAGGGCGAACCGCGTCTCAGTGCAAGGACCGGAAGAACTGAGAGAAAACTACGGCCTCCACGAACGTCACGGGGATGCCCCGGTAGACAGGCTCCCCACGCACCACCTGGGGCGGCACCGGCACGGCGTGCCCATATGAACCAGGCGGCACGACGAGGTACGCTCCGGGGTCGGTTGTTACCTGGTTTACTGCGCTCACGCTGTCCTGCCAGTGCGGCTGGAGGTCGGCGGTAACGATCATGTGCTCCTGCATGAGGCGCGCTACTGCTCCATGGAAGGTATTGCGCAGCACTCTCAGGTAGTACTGCAGTTCGGCTCGGGCCGCGGCCCCCTTCACATCTTTGGAGGCTTGCTCGATCTTGCCCGGCAGCGACAGGATGTCGTTGACTTTGCCGTTCAGCGCGATGCTGTCCTTGACAAGGTTTACCACCTCGTCGTAGTTGGAGGCATGGCGGGCTTCGAGGAACGTGTTCAGGCCCGCCCGTAGAGCAGTCGAGAACGTCTCTTCCTCGGCTGACCAGGCGCGAAACGCGGTGCTGGCGCCCACGGCTGCAGCCACGAGGTTCTTGGTGACGAACCCGGTGATGATGTCGGTCAGGGCAGACAACGCCACCCACTCTCCGACCATGGCCGTCGCCACTATGGCGAGATGGATCTTTTCCTCGGTGTCATAGAGATATTGGCCCGTCGGTGCGGCAACAGCTGCGTTCAGGTTGTCCCACCCGCTGAGCCAGGCGGTCAGGTGTGCCAGCGAAGGCAGTGACGCTCCCCCGGTGACGTCTGCCACCCCGCCGTGAGCGATGAACCAGTTGCCGTACGAATCAGTCAACGACTTCCTGCCGGCGTCGTTGGTCGCAGAGGCGGCCACCAGGGCTGCCAGCTGTAGTTTGCTGAACGGCCCCCTGTAACCGGCGAAGTTTGCGTACGCGGGCCAGTTCGCCTCGACCACCGTCAAGGCTGCGTCCTCGAACGGGGTGATGCCTGGATAACCGCTGTCCGCGCCCGACCAAAGAGCGATGCCCACCGACGACATCCCCGACGTCAGGTCCGCCAAGGCCGGCTCGTCACCCCGGAGGCGACCGAGGAACAATTGGTCGAAGCTATTGGTGTCGACA
>DASSZK010000284.1:0-8395 GCA_035702845.1 Acidimicrobiales bacterium | reverse complement strand
TGGCGGGGGTATGGCGCACGCACACCGTCTGCAGGGTCACCGGGGCCACCACGGACCATCCGGGTGCCGCTCCCACCCACTCGGCGAAGGTGCGGGCATTGGCCAGGTCGCGCCGCATCCGGGCGCGGATGGCTTCGGCGCCCTCGAAATGGAACAAGGCCCAAAGGCGCAGGGCGCGGAAGCGCCGGCCGAGAGGGAGCCCCCAGTCCCGGTACTGCACCACGTCGTTGTCGTGGGCGGAGCGAAGGTAGCTCGGGTCGGTAGCCATTACAGACACCAAGTCGGCGGGGTCGCGCACGTACAGCAGGGATGTTTCCAGGATGGAGCCGATCCACTTGTGAGGGTTCCAGCACAGCGACGACGCCTCCTCGATGCCGTCAAAGAGGTGGCGGTGCTCCTCCAGCATCATTGCGGCACCGGCCATTGCCGCGTCGACGTGCACGTAGGCGCGGTGGGCGGCCGCCACCCGGCAGATCTCTCGCAGCGGGTCGAAGGCCGTCGTTGCCGTAGTGCCGGCAGTGGCTACCACGGCCGCCGGTCTGCGGCCCGCGGCCACATCGGCGGCCATGAGGGCATCCAGGGCTTCCACGTCCATTTCGCGCCCCGGGCGCCGGACGGGCACCAGGCGCAGGTTGGCGGCTCCGTAGCCGGCGAGCAGCGCCGCCTTGGTGACTGACGAATGGGCGTCTGCCGAGCAGTAGACCGTCAGCGGCTGGCTCGCCGCCTGCAGGCCGCCGTCGCGCAGCGAGCCGCCGGCCTTTTCGCGGGCCACCAGGAGGGCGACAAGCGTCGAGGTCGAAGCCCCGTCGGAGATGGTGCCTTTCCAGACCGGGGAAAGGCCGCAAAGTTGGCGCGCCCAGTCGCACACGACCTGCTCGACCTCGGTAAGAGCCGGGGCCGACTGCCAACTGAGCCCGAGGGCCCCGAGGCCCGCCGCGGCGATATCGCCAAGGACCGACGCCAGCGAAGCATTGGAGGGGAACCATGCGAAATTGGAGGGGTGCTGGACATGGGTGAGCCCGGGGACCACCACACCGTCCAGCGCCGACAGGAACTCGTCCATGCCTTCGGGCAACTCCGGAGCGCAAGCGGGCATGGCCCGCGCCACGTCGCCAGGGGCCACCGAGGAGCGCACCGGGAAGGACTCGACGCTCTGTCGGTAGTCCGCTACCCAGTCCACCAATTGGTGGGCCGCCCCCCGCCACTGCTCAGGCTGCATGGCCCAGTGTCATCCCCGGTGAGGAGCAGTGGCAAGTCTTTTGCGGCCGGCGCGCCGGCCCGCCCTCATCGCCGGCCGTCCCTCATCGCGGCCGGCACTGATCGCGGCCGGCACTGATCGCCGGTGCGGCGCTCTCAGTCGTCGGCGTTGGATGCCCAGACGCTCACGACTACCGGCTCGGCCATCCACGAAAAGCGGACTTCTTGTTCGAGCTCAAGGTTGTCCATGTGCACCGGGGGCTCGCCTTCCAAGACGTTGGGCAGGGACAGGACGGTGGGGCCTGGCAGGAGCGCCTTTATGTTGCCTCCGACGACGTTTACCAGTTCGCCCACGGCATCTACGACGTCGGTGGTGGTGACCTCTGACTCGGGGATGTCGAACATTACCGAGGTGGCCCGCATTGCTGCAGTGCGCGAGCACGAGACGCATACTGTCCCGTTCCATTCCCCACTTATGTTTGTCAGCGCCTGGAACTCGTGCCCGGCGGCGCCCCCGACTTCGAGCTGGGGGGTCCCGTTGGGAGCGAGGAGGGCCGACCAGATTTCCTGCGTCAGCTGCGCGACTTCTTCGGTGCTCAACAAGGTCATGGCTCAATGCCTTTCTGGCCGCTGAGTGCCGGTCCCGAACCGGCGCCGGCGCTCGCCGGTGCCTGGAAGCCGAGCATCTCAAGTTTTTCTATGAGTGAGTATTCGTCGAAAGGCTTGATGAGGTACTCGTGGGCCCCCGCGGCCAGCGCACGCACGACCTGGGACTGCTCGCTCTCAGTAGTGACCATGATGATGGCAACACGGCGCCATTCCGCCCGCCGTCGCATGGTCGTGATGAGCTCCAAACCGTTCATCACCGGCATGTTCCAATCGACTAGGGCCACGTCGGGTACATTGCCGGTTTCCAGAAGCTCCACGGCTTCACGGCCGTCGCCCGCTTCTTGGATCTCGTCGGCGCCAGCTCTGGTGAGGATGCGCCGTAGCAGCGAGCGCATAGCCCGCGAGTCGTCCACCACGAGAACCTTCATGGCTCTCCTTTCTTCGCCCGGTAGTAGACGGTGCCGTCTACGGGCACCGGTGCCAGGTCGTCGCACAAGCCGTTGGGGGTCTCAGCCGCGCCGAGGAACAGCGCGCCGCCGGGAGCGAGTTGGCGTGCGGCACGCTTCAAGATGTCGGCCTTGGTCGTCACATCGAAATAGATCAGTACATTACGGAGGAAAATGACGTCGAAGCGGGGGAGGTCCTCCCACGGGGCGGCGAGGTTGAGGCTACGAAAGCGGGCGCGGTCGCGCAGGGCCGGCCCCGCGGTCCAAGAGGCTCCTTCGTGCACGAAGTACCGCACCATCAGCGACGCGGGGAGCCCGCGGTTGATCTCCAGGGTGGTAAAAGACCCGGCGCTCGCCCTCCGGACCATCTCCTCGTTGAGGTCGGTGCCGAGCAGTTCCACGTGCCAACCTTGGCGCAGCTCAGGGAAATGCTCGTCGAGCACCATGGCAATGCTGTAGAGCTCCTGGCCCGACGCGCACGCTGCGCTCCATATGCGAAGCCGGCGTGTGGTCGAGTTGGCCTTGATCATCTCGGGCAGCACGCGGTTGGTGAGGACATCAAAGGGCCGGCGGTCACGGAACCACGAGGTCTCATTGGTCGTGAGAGCCTCGACCACCTGGCGTTCGAGGTCTGGGTCCCGCCGGGAGCGCAGCGTGCACACCAGGCCGCCGGCGTCGTCCATGCCCAATTTGTGAGCGAGAGAGCCAAGACGCGATTCCACCAGGTAGTCCTTGTCATCGGAGAGGACTATGGCTGATTTTTGCCGGACCAATTGCTGCACGAACACGAACTCTTCACGCGCAACGCTCATAGGAAGGCCACTTTCGACAGAGAGGTGGAGGGCGCATGGCTCCCGCGGCCGGGCGCCCAAGAGGGACGTGAGGGTTTGACCCTTCGCGTGATGGCGGCGGCGACATCGTCGAGGGCCAAGATTTCCGACGCAATCCCAGCACGGGCCACTGCGCCAGGCATGCCCCATACGACGGAGGTGGGCTCGTCCTGGACGATCACGGTGCCGCCCGCACCGATAACAGCTTGTGCCCCGAGCAGCCCGTCCTGGCCCATGCCAGTCAGGACAACGGCTAGGACCCCTGCCTGCCAAACCTGCACCGCACTGCGCATGAGAACGTCGACGGCCGGTTTGCACGAGTTCTCGGGCGGCCCGTCGTCCAAGCAGGCTATGACGTCGGCACCGGTGCGGGTGACGACCATGTGGTAACCGCCGGCGGCCAAGTAGACGTTCCCTGCTCGCACCGGCGTCCGGTCCGGAGCCTCCTGTACTCGAAGAGCGCTGGCCCGGTCGAGGCGTTCGGCGAGCAAGCGGGTAAAGGTGGTCGGCATGTGCTGGACGACGAGCACCGGGACACCGAGGTCCGCAGGGAGCTTAGGTATGACGGCGCAAAGCGCGTTCGGCCCTCCTGTGGACGACCCGATCACGACAGCGCTCACTGGGTGGGTAGCACCCGAGCGGCGAAGGGCGATGGGGTTATTGCTTTCTACAGGGAAGGTGCTTTCTGCAGGGAATGGCCTGGCGGCCCCACGTGATGCCGCCGTTGCCGAGCGCGCCGCGGCCGTTGCAGCGCGCGCTTGGCCAACTCGTGAGGTGACGTCGCCGGCAGGAGCCGCCGCCCGCGATGCCGGCTGGTGGTCGGGCATGGTCGCGAGCCCGCTCGCTACGTCGCACTCGGGCCCGGCGGGGCTGTTAGCCGCCCCCGCCGGAGCCGGGCCCGAGGAGGCCCCCCTGCGCTGGTGGGAAATCGATCCCCAGGTGCGAAGCAGGGGGAGCAAGCGGGTCACCACGGCGTCGAAGCCACGTTCGGGCCCCGACATCGTTGAAGGCTTGGTCAGGTAGTCGTCGGCACCCGTCGCCAGGGCCTCGACCGTGGCCTCGGTGCCGCGACCGGTCAGCGTACTGAACATGATGACGGGCAACTTCGGCCGGTTTTTCTTCAGGATTTTGAGGGCACCCAAGCCGTCGAGCACCGGCATCTCCATGTCCAGCACGACGACATCCGGATCGGTCTGCTCGACGACCTCGACGGCCTCGCGGCCATTTTTCGCCGTGCCCGCCAGGACCATATCGGCTTGGCGGTTGATGACCGCGCTGAGGGCGAGGCGCACGACGGCAGAGTCGTCGACCAAGACGACCCGCACCGCCTCGACTGGGGGTGGGGGGAACGGGGGGTTCACGGCGCCTAGACCCGCAGGAACCCGATATGGCCAGATGGGTAACCGTCGATGCTCACCGTCAGGCACGACCGCCAGGTGTCGGGGCGCGCGTCCCAAACCTCGGAGTGTTCGCTGAGCTCGGCTATGACCTTCATCCCCTCCAGGCGCCAGCGCTCTTCGTAGCCGGGGACCGCCTTGGAAAGGACGTTGAAAACTTCGTACAGGTTGGTCTCGACGATCTCGGAAAGCTGTCCCGCTTTCGCTTCTTCTTCCACAACTCCTCTGGGGATGCGCGAGAGGGCGGCGCCCATGGCGGCAGCGACCTCGAGCTCGGCGACAAGAAGCGCGCGGGTTGCCTCGTTTTCTCCCCGGTAGCGCGCGATGGCGCCGGGCGAGGCCAGCCTGGGTGGAGTGGACGGCTTGGTCGTCACGCCCCGGCCGAGCAGCTCCTCGAGCATTTCCGCCAAGGTCAGTTCTTTGGGGGCCAGTGCGGCGCTGAGCCCGTCGCCCTGGCGCACGCCCTGAAGGGCGCGCTCGACTTGGACGGCCAAGGTGTCGGCAGTGAACGGCTTGGTGACCACGAAATCAGCGCCTGCGTCGAGAGCGTCTCGGTGCATGAGAGGGGTCGATTCGGAGGTGACAAACCCGAAGGGGATGTCGTTGCCCTCACGTCGCAGGGCCATGAGCAGGGTCATGCCGTTCATCTCAGGCATGTTCCAATCGGAGAGCACGAGGTCGACGCCCCCGGCACGGATCTTGTCCAGGGCGGCCCTGCCGTTCTCGGCCTCGGCGACATCGCGCGTCTCGTAGCCCGCCTTGCGCAGCTCGCGCAGCACGATCATGCGCATCGCCCGACTGTCGTCAACCACCAGAATGGCCATCGGCTCTCCATGCCCCCCGCGGCCGGGTGCTCCCGGCGTAGGGCTCTGACGCTTTCCTTGCGTCAGTTAATTCGGAGCGGGTGGTGGTTTCCTTAGGGCCGTCGCTTTAGTGGATGGGGCAGTCACGACACGGACGAAAGTTGCGACATCACCGCCGACGTTCATGTACGCGTACTCGCGGTCGGACGGGAGCCGCAGGTAGCCCCCGGGGCCGAGGTCGAACCTGTCGTTCTCCACCTCGACGACAAGGCGGCCGGCTGACACCAGGATCAGTTCCTCGCTCCCAGGGGGGTCGGCCTCGGCCTGGTAGCGGGCGTGGGGTGCAAGCTCCCAGCGCCAGAGCTCCGTCCCCGCCGTCTCCTTGTAGGCCGCAAGCAGGCGTGCGTTGCTGCCCTGGCCGTCCTCCCACACGGGGAGCACGTCGCCGGCCGACTCGGCCACCAACGGGTCGAGCGGCCGCTCCGAGACCAAAGTGGCGAAGTCTGTGCCCAATGCCCGAGCCAGCTTGTCGAGGGTGGCCAGGCTGGCGTTGGCCTCGCCGGCTTCGACCAATGCGATCATTCGACGCGAGACGCCGCTGCGGGCGCTCAGCTCGTCGAGGGTATAACCCGCCTGCTGGCGCAATGTCTTGGCGCGCTGGCCTACGGACTGGAGCAGTTCGAGCACGGGCATGCCAGCCTCACCGGGGGTCGCCCCGCTGCCTGCCCGTGTGGCCATCCCCCATTCTCGCCCGTCGCTGGCGTTGGTGGGCGTAGTGCAATATAATGCACTCATGTCGGCGTTGCGGTCCCCGGAGAAGGTGCGCTCCCGGGCAACCGTTCTCCTCCTGGCCGTTACCGCCGCCTGGGGCGGCACGTTCGTCGTGGTCCAGGACGCCATTGCCCACACCAGCGTGGTCAGCTTCCTGGCTTGGCGGTTCCTGCTGGCCGGGGTGCTGCTGGCGGCGATCAGGCCGGCCTACCTGCGACAGCTGGGTCGCCAGGGATGGTGGCGTGGGTTCCTGCTGGGGCTCACCCTCGCCGGTGGCTACTTGTTCCAGACCTACGGGCTCCGCTACACCACGGCGGCCGTCTCGGGGTTCCTCACCGGCCTCCAGGTGGTGCTCACCCCGCTGCTCGCCTGGGGGCTGCTGCGCCGGCGCCCGCCGGCTCGTGCGCTGCTTGCCACGGTCGTGGCGGCCGCCGGTATCGGCGTGATGACGATGCACAGCTTCTCTTTGGGGAGGGGGGAGCTGCTGAGCCTGGCATGCGCCGCCATGTTCGCGTTCCAGATAGTGGGGCTGTCTCGCTGGTCGACCTCGGGTGAGGCTTACGGCCTGGCCACGGTCCAGCTCCTCACTGTGGCTGGGTGCTGCCTGCTGGTAGAGGCCGTCCAAGGAGCTTCCATACCCACTGGCGTCGGCGTTTGGCAGGCCATCGCCGTCACTGCGGTGCTCGCCACGTCCGTAGCTTTCGTCGTGCAGAGCTGGGCGCAGTCGAAATTGTCGCCGGCCCGGACGGCGGTCGTGCTGACCATGGAGCCGGTCTTTGCCGCCCTGACGTCGGCTGCGGTCGGACAGGCCATCGGCTGGCATGTGGTCGCCGGGGGGGCGCTCGTCGTCGGGGCGATGTTCCTGGTCGACGCCCAGGGCCGGCGGTGCCGTCGCCCAGGCACGCTGGGCCTGGGCCCCGGCATGCCCGCCCTGGATAGCGCGCCCCTGGATAGGCCGGCTCTGGCGGCTACGTTTGAGCCCGCCGCCTCAGCTTCCAGGCCAGTGGTTGGCGAAGCTGGCACTGGGCTGGACGTCCCGGAGCCGCTAGAACAGGTGCCATGCCTGAACGCATCATCCGGTGGGGGATCCTTTCGACCGCAGCCATAAACGGCGCTCTTGTCCCTGGCCTGCAGGCGGCCGCGGGCAACGAGCTCGCCGGCGTGGCCTCCCGAGTACCCGACAAAGCCGAGCAAGCCGCGGCTGAATGGGGCTGCCGTCCCTACTCCAGCTACGACGAGCTGCTCGCCGACTCGTCCATCGACGTTGTCTATAACCCCCTGCCCAACCACCTCCATGCCGAGTGGACCATCCGCGCCCTGGAGGCGGGCAAGCACGTGCTGTGCGAGAAACCGATCGCCCTGTCGATCGAGGAAGTCGACGCCATCGCCACCGCCTCGGCGCGCAGCGGGCGCCTGGTGTTGGAGGCGTTCATGTACCGCCACCTGCCCCGCTGGCGCCGGGCGTGCCAGCTGGTGGCCGAGGGCGCCATCGGCGACCCCCGGCTGGTGAAGGTGTTCTTCGCCTTCTTGGTCCCAGACGAACCCGGCAATATCCGGTTCGAGGCTGAGACGGGCGGCGGCATCATCTGGGATATGGGCTGTTACGCGGCCAACATGGCGCGGGGCATGTTCGGCGCGGAGCCGTACGAGGTGTTCTGTTACGGCGACGCCCGGCCGGGCCAGCCGACCGAGACGAGCGTCACCGGCGTCATGCGCTTCCCCGAGGGCCGGGTCGCCCCCTTCTCCGTGAGCTTCGACTGGCGTAACCCTCACTCCCAGGTCGAAGTCGTGGGGACAGAGGGGTGGCTGGAGCTGGCGGGGACAGGTTTTCGCCGGGAGCCCTACACCAAGCTGGTGCGCCATCACGGGGGCGAGATATACGTCGACGGAGTCGTACCGGTAGAGGAGGTCTTCGAGCTCGCCGACCCCTACACCCTCGAGGTCGAGGCCCTCGGCCGCGCCATCACCGGCGAGCAGCCCCTGGAGTACACCCTGGACGATGCCCGGGCCAACACCGCAGTCTGCCTGGCCATGCACCGCTCCTTGGAACTAGGAGCGCCGGCGCCAGTAAGAACCTGGCCCCGGTAAAAAGCTGACATGCCACTACAACAGCGAAAACTCGGCCGGTTGACCGTCTCGGAGATCGGTCTCGGGTGCATGGGGATGTCGGAGTTTTACGGTGCCACTGACGACGAGGGGTCGGTGAAGGTCATACACCGTGCCCTCGATCTGGGCTGCAACTTCCTCGACACCGCAGACATGTACGGGCCGTTCACCAACGAGCGCCTGGTCGGCAAAGCGATAGCCGGACGCCGTGACGAGGTGGTGCTGGCCACCAAGTT
>DASSZK010000271.1:0-8557 GCA_035702845.1 Acidimicrobiales bacterium | reverse complement strand
GGTTGTGCTTGCCGGGCTCGTCGTGGTGCCGGGTGGAGCGGTCGTGGCTGGAGGCGGCGGTGCGGTGGTCGCTGCCGCGGTTGTTAGCGGCAAGGTGGTAGCCGGGGGCAACGTGTTAGCCGGCGGCAAAGTGGTCGCCGGCGGCACGGTAGTGGTTGTTGCAACGTTGAGGGGCGTCGAAGTAGACGGCAACTTCCCCGGCGGCCCATGGTGGACAAAATGCGGGATAGCAACCCCCGCCACTGCAGCCACTGCCACGGCGCCGGCGATAGCCCCCGCCAACCGTCCCTTGTTCGACATGACAGCGGCGGCCACCGTAGGCGAGCCCGGCGCTGGCTCATGCAGCTTGGCGCCACAGTGGTCGCAGAAAATCGATCCCGGCAATGCGGGCGTCCCGCACCGGGGGCAGCCGTCAGCCATTTTCTGTGCCGGCCACCGCCCCGCCGGGGAGTGGCCCTGCCGGCGTCTCGCCGGCGGCCGAGGCGGCTAGGGTGCTCGTGGCCGGCAGAGCGGAACGCGGGCCGGCCGAGATGGCTCCCCCGCAAAGAGGGCAGAACCCGGCAGCTCCCACTTCGTGGCGGCAATGGGGGCAGGAAACGACCTGGAAACCAAAGTCGCCTGCCTCCTCCATGAGGGCGTAGTGGACTACATGCCTGATGTAAACGAGCAAAGCCGCATCTATCGCCGCCTCGAAGAAGATCACCACGTAGCCGTTGGCGCCGGCATCGAAGAGCAGGTAGGAACCCAGCCGGAACACGATGTGAGCGGCGAAGGCTACCGGGATGCCGACGGCAAAAAGCGGCGCACGTAACCGCCCCGGGCGCCACAGCACCGCGGCGAGTATGCCAGTGCAGCTCCCCTGCATAAGCGGGGTCAAGATGGTGATAGGGATGACGATCCCGAACCAGTCACCCGTCCCGGCCCGGACGGGCTCGGTGGCGATGACGCTCGAGTAGTTCACTATGGTTTCGGCGATGGCGAAGCCCAAGCCGGCAGCGACGCCAAATGTCAGGCCGTCGATGGTCTCGGAAAACTTCGCAGAGCGGCGCAGGCCCAGCATGGGTAGAGGTTTCAGGACCTCTTGGACAACGGGCAACAGGACCGTAGAGGCCAAGACGTACCCGAACGTGCTCGCAGTGGTGGGAGTCGATGGCTCGACTACCCGGAACACGATGGACACAGCTACGCCTATAACAGCGCCAGCAGCCATAGTCATCCCCAATACGCGCGCCGGTTCGTCCCGGTACACCTGAGCCTCGTACAGGTACACGAGGTATAGGGCGGGGACGAGCACGGCAGCCGCCAGTATCGCGGCCACCACCAGCCCTCCCCCGAGCAGCGCTGCGACAGCCCCTACCCCCCCGGCAAGCGCCCAGCGGAACTCATGGGCACGGTGGCGGGGCAAGTGCGGCAGGAGCGTGGTGACGACGGCGGGCTGGTTCACGTGCTCGCCTGCGCTGGCGGCGAACTCGCGCCTGCGAGGGCCCCTCCCAGCGACACCACCCCCAGCTTGCTGCGCTCCGCACCACGTACAGAAGGGCTCGTCGGGAGTGTCCCGACCGCACTTCGGGCAAGGGTTCATCGGCTCTCCGCTTTCTTCAACGCTAACCACGGTCTCTCTAACGCCGACGACGATCTGTTCAAAACCAACCACAGCTCCCGGCTGGCAGGAGGCCTGGGCCTTAGCTCCATTGCCAGCGCTCGAGGATGTCGTCGTAACCCTGGGCGTCGCCAAGGTTCAGCACCTGCGACGTCAAAAGAGACTCATCGCAGCGCTGAAGGTTGCCACTGGCATCGAAGCAGCTCGTGAAGGCGACCACGACGGCCCAGCGTCCGTCATGCTCAGCGGCGATAACACCTGCACCCACCGGCTCGAGCCCGTTACCCGTGAGCTGGTCGCCCGCGTAGAAACTTCCCTCGCCAGGCACGAACCCGATCTCCGCCCCGTACACCGGCCCGAGGTCCTGCAAGTTGAGCACTGTCCCAGGGAGGTCCTCCGCATAGCGCTCCACAAGATCGGCAAGGGGGGGCTCGCCATTGCCGCCCCATATCAAAACCTCGCCCGCGGTGGTGTCGTTGAGGGTAACCAGGGACCCGTTGGTCGGCCCGCCCCGCCGCATTGTCGAGGGGTACTCGAAAGCAAAGTACGGGCTGGAGTAAGTCGCTCCTGCCGGCTGCACGGGCCCCTTAACGAAAGTGCAGTTGTAGTAGCACTTGGACGGCCCGGGGAGCACAGCCTGCACTGCACTGCCCACCACGACAAAAGCGAGCACGACCAGCACCACCTTCTGCATTGCCGGCAGACGTGAAAACCAGCCGCTGCGCTGAGACGATGGGGCGGCTCGCAGTACGCCCCCCGCAGGGCGAGCCCCACCGCCTGGCACGGACATGCCGCACTTCGGGCAAAAGTTGGCTCCGGCGCGAAGAGAAGCGCCGCAGTGCGCGCAAAACCTGGCGCTGCCCGGGCCGGGCACGCGAGGATCCGCGGGGATCTCCGCCGGCTGCGGCGTTGCCTGTGGCTCGCTCACCGTGCTCGCGATTTGTAAGCGATGAAGTCGTCGACCACTGCCGAGGCGATGGGCGTGCCCCAGCCGGTGCCATAGTTCCAGCCGGGCGAAGTGGCCCGGTAGTACAGGTTCCCGCCCTGGGTCACGGGATGGAAGGCGGGGGCAGGGAACCTCGATGGGTGCGCACCGAAATCGTAAAGGGCCGGGTTGGCTTCACCGATCGGCGGCAGGTAGCGTTGCGCCAGAGCCTCATCGGCCAGGGCGCCGAGCGCGGCCCACAGCGGGGCGGCGGCAGAAGTGCCGCCCGTGACCGACCAAGTCCCACCTCCGAAAGTGTCCCATCCGGTGTCGCTGTCGGCTATGGCAGAAACATCGGGCTCTTGGCGCATGCCGTTGGAGAACCGGTTCTCGACACCCGGGCCGGCTTGCCAGGAAGGACGGCGGAACACCCCGCTCAGCCCCCCGCCCGTCCCCCATTGCTCAAACGGTCCGCCCCACGCCGCTTCTTCGCCGTACGCGCCGCCCTCCCCCATGAGCGCCGTCGTCCCTCCCACCGCTGTGGCGTCCGGGCTGTCGCCGGGCTCCGAGACCGACAAAACGTGCGCGGGGCAGCTACGGTCAAAGGCACCGCTGTCGCCTGAGGCCACGAACGCGCTGCCGCCTCGGAGGGACAATTCAGAAAACAGCTCGTCGAACTGGCGCGCTGAGGCGCCGTCCTCGCACCAACCGAGGCTCAGGTTGTAGATGGCCGTGGGGTAAGTGCGTACGGCAGCCGCAAGTGACGTTGCAACATCCGCCAACGCGTAACCATTGTCAGGCTGGCCCGCCTCATAGACCACGAGCTTGGCCTCAGGCGCCATGGCATGGACGACTTCGAGGTCAAGCTCAGTCTCCGTACCGCAGGCACCGCCATAGGGCACGGGCGTGGGTGTGCCCCACGCCGAACTGTGGAGTGGGCCTGCGACCTCGAAGGCAGGCAGGCCAAAGCCGTGCGCATAGGTTGCAAGATCGGCGGCGGTGTAGCCGTCGGTCTCCATGAACACGACGGTTTGCCCGTCGCCTCGCAGGCCCTTCGCATACAACGGCTCGAACGAATAAAACTCGGCAACCCGGCGCGGGGTGAACCCGCCGTCCTCTTGTGGCTTGCTCACTCCCGGGCACTGGCCAGCCCCGTCGTTTATGGCAGCAGGCACGGGAAGGTCGTCCAGTCCGAGGACGGAGATGATGGAGCGAGCCAGGGCTTTGGGGGCCAGGGGCCGACCGTGCGGCGCGAACACCGGCGCACCGGCATCGCCGGCATTGGAAGCAAAATGGCGGGGCAGCGCATAGCGGTCGATCCGCACATGGAAGGCGGTTCGCGCCGAACGCGCTGTACCCCGCGCCTCCAAAACCGGGCTACCAGGAGCCCACGAAACGTCGAAGCCGGCGGCTTTCAACCAACCCTCGACGGCATGCGCGGTCGCCGGTGCCGGCCCGAACTCCTCGGCATAAACAGCGCCGTCTACGCTCTTTCCTTCCGAAAGCAACCGACGCATCAGTGCCCTGTGGCGCAGCTGCAACGCGATGCTCAGCTGGACATGTTCCCCGCTCGGCACGGGCCCGAGGTCCGTGGCACCTTGCAAGCGCAGAGACGGCACCGCAACGCCAGCCAGAGCAGCCCCGGTCAGAGAAACCGGGGTTCTCGGGGCCAGGACCGGAGCAGCCGAGGCGCCCGGGGAAAGCCCCAAGGCGCATGCCGCGGCCAAGGTAGCCACCGATCGGGCCCGACGCGTCTTTACGGCATGGATCCTCATCGCGAGAACGCCTATCCGTAGCTGAGCAGCGCCCAGGACCCGAATACCTGGGCGCCGAGGGGGTGAGCGCCGTCCCAAAAACTTGACCCGATGCGGCCGTAGACAATCTCGACCTCGACGGCATAGTCCCGACCGAGGTCGGCGGCAATGGCCCGGTCCTGTTTGGTAGCTCCGTCCACCGGCACGCCAGGAGATGCTATTCCCACGCCGACCAACGCTGCTTGACCGGTGCTGGGGCTCTTGTACACGGCGGTCACCATGTCGTGGAAACCGTCGTCCTTTGCCCCGTCACCGGGCAAGCTGTGCGGGGCGTAAGCGGTCGTGATGCTCATGTCGGCCGCAAGTCCCGTGCCACCCATGAGCCTGACCGCTTCACCCCCGACGGCAGCCTCCATAGCCGTGATCGCCTTGGCACCCCCTTGGTAAAAGGTGCGGAGCGGGTAAAGGCGCAACATGTAGATGCCTTCTTGGCGGTCGGCGGACGCGTAGGACAGTTCTGAGCCTGTAAGTGGGCCGGTGAGGCGCTGGCTTGACCCGTTCACTTGGACCGACGCCTGGAACGTCGGCTGCAACTTCCAGCTTGAGGGCACGCACGCGCCAGTGTTCATGTCGGCAGCAATGGCCGGCGACAGGTTTGTGGTTATGTAGGTGTCTGCCGGGCCGAGGGTGGTCGACCCAGCCAGGCGGCCGTCGACATAAAGCTCGGCCTTGTACTGGACGTTCGTGAAGCACTCGTTGTCGTCGACCAGGAACTGGGTCTTGAACTGGGCGACGCTGGGGAACTCGGGGTCCTGGACCGAACAGAAGCTGGAACCGTACTGCCAACAAGTGGTGTTGGAGATGGTGTTCCACTGCTTGGCCCCGACCGGCCGCTGGTACCACACAACAACCATGGGCCTGGTCACGAACTGCTGGTAAGAGGTCCCCGATGGCAGACCCACGTCAAGCTCGAGGTAGTTGGGGTCAACGAAACCGGCCATGTCCGTTATGCGGAACCCCTTACCAGTCGTGCCTGTTTCCACCCGGCCCACCGGGACGGAGGCGACCAGGATCGTCCGAGCTTGTTCGATGCCCTTACCCAGCGCGCTCGTCGGGCTGGTGGTGGCCCCCAAGTCGGCCAGATCCTGGAGGCCGCCAGAAAGCCAGTTCAATTGCATCGAATAGGCACTCGAGGGTTGGGGTGTCTTGCAAACGGCGTCGGCAGCGGTGCCACTACAGAGGAAAAGGATGCGTTGCGCGGCACCCCGGTACTCCTCCATAGCCTGCGAGTACCGGCCGGCGGCCAGGTCTACTATCCCCAAGTTCATCCATTGCACGGGGTTTTGCGGGTCTGCATCGATGGCCTGGCGGTCCAGTGCGGCGGCCTCGGCCGGCGGGGCGCCGTGGGCACCGGCAATGAGCCAATCGTAGTAATAGTTCCACGCAACGTCGGAGATCTTGGATGCTGTTGTGTCCCCGAGCTGGTAGGCAGCCAGCGCGTCGGCAGCCGAGAGCGCCTGCCAGTGGGGGGCAACATTGGAGACAAAACCCGAGCCGATCTCCAGCGAACCCCTGCCCACTTCGGCATTTGAGCGCTCTGCGTAGGCCTGGGCGAAATCCGGCCGGGCCGCGATGGCCTTGGTGAAGTCTTCTATGGCCGGCTCGTACTGGGCCGGCGTGGAAGCAGAAGACAGAGCCACGACGCCCTGGGCATAGAACTTCGCCGCCGAGGCCGAGGGCTTTGGGGGCTCCTGAGAAACGACCAGGGTCGTGCCCCAAGCGGTTGCGAGCAGCACCAGGGTGCCGGCGAGGCCGGTAAAGAGTAGGCGGGTACGCCCGAACAGCACGTACGCGGAGCCAAAGAGGAACAGCGCGACGGCAATGATCGTCAGCATGGCGGTGTACTTGTCCACCATGGCCGACCACTGGTTGGCGACGTCGTCATAGGCATCGGAACTGGCCGACAACATCGTCCCTTGCGCGGCCCTGGCGGCGAAAAAGTCGGTAGGGAACGACGGGTCGGGGTTGCCGTTGCTCAAATTGGGCCGCAGGTCCCGGGGGACGTCCGCCTTGGCGGCAGCGGCTTGAGCCTGGGCGGTGCGGTAGAGCTCCGCCCAGTCCTGGGTCCCCGGTTGGTTGTAGCCGGCTTCGAAGAGCAGTTGGGAGGCCTTCGACTGCAGCGCCCGCATCGACAGGTACTGGGCGTAGTCGGTCTCGGCCTGCTGGTAGGAAGTCGTCTGAGCGCTGGCGCCCTGCAGGCTCAACTGCTGGGCTATGTCGGCGTTGTCCGACGACGCGGCGGACGCCCGGTTGAGCAGGAACCCGCCCAAGGCCGCTAGCAAAGTAGTCAACACGATGATGATCGTCAGCGCCCGGTTGGAAGGGCGGCGTAAAGCCTCTGCTTCCGCCCGCCCGGCGCGCCTCTCCCCGCCGGCGCCGCCCTCCGGCTTGGAGCTCAAGCTGAGCGACTGTGCCCCGCCGGCGCCTGGTACAAGCGGTTCTTGCACAAGCGGTTCTGGCACATGCGGTTCTTGCATAAGCGGTTCTTCCATGACGACGACCCTCAACCAACGGCGGCGGCAGCGCACACCACAAGGGCGGCCGCCACCGAGACCACGCCAGGTGCCAGGTAATGAGCCCGCCGGTGGCGCCACGCCAGGTACGACATAGTCATGAAGAAGACGGCGACTATGAGCAGGGCGCCGGCAAGCACGATCTCCTCGGCGGTGCCCCTGTCGGAGGATGCCGTGGCCTCGACTTGGGCGACGGCGGCCGGCCCTAGCGTCCTAAGCGCCGTGGGATCCTGGTCAGGCTGGGTGCAAGCCCCCTGCGCTTCGCTGGCCTTTTCCTGGGCGACGTTGAAGTCCACCCGCCCCCCCGGCGCCGAGCTGTAAAAGGGCCAATAGCAGACAAAACCTGGGTAAAGAGCACGGGCTTGGGCCGACTCCAAACGTGCTTGGGTCTCGAGTTCCAGGGCTACATTGCCTTGACCGGCCGACCAAGCAGAGGCTGCTTCCGAGTACAGCTGCGTCGCTGCCACTGTGTGCTCCTGGTAAGACTCTGCCAGCCTGGCACCGAAGTCCACGTAGCCGTCTTGCTCCGCCTTGACCGTCTGGTACTGCGTCGCCTCGGTCAGAGCCTGCTGGCTGGCATTTGCGGCGGCGGAGAACTGCGATGCCGCCCACCACGCCAGGAGGGCACCCGAGATCGAGATACCGGCCACGAGCATGACTACCCCGGCATTCCACCGGTCGAGCGAGGCCTCTTCCGGCGTAGGCGGTGGTGCCGGCATGCGGTCCTTCAGGTACCGCCGCCATTCGGCCACGAGCAAGAACACGGCGACCGCCAACAGGAGGGCCAGTGCCGCGGTAGCGACGTAGGGGATCAAGGCGCCCCCCTGTCAAGCAGAGGCATGATAAAGCAAAGCAAACCGTTACTTCTGACGTCTGGCGCCACAAATCGCAGGGTAAACCAGTTTGAACGAGCCGTGCTGGAAGTGGATCCGCCAAAAGCGGGCAAAGCCTGTCAAAAGGGACTTAAAATCGGCTCACCCGATCGGTGCACCATCCGGCAACGGCCCATTGCTGGAACGCACGGTCACCATGACGGTGCTGCAGATGTCCTCGCAACTTCGCCCCACCTGGACCTCGTACGTACCTGCGTCGACGTACCAGCCATCTCGGTCCCGGTGCAGCCCCCGCGAGCTGTCGGGGTCAGTCCCCGCCAGGCGCCCGATGATGCCCGGCCAGTCCCGGTCAGCGATGTCGTAATAGGCAAAGCTCCGCTCGTTCAGCTCGACGGTGACCGTTTGCTTCTCCCCTGGGGCCAGGCGGACTTTTGCGAAGCCCTTGAGCGCTTTTACCGGGCGCAGGCGGCCGCCGGGCTTCCGGTCCCCACCGCCGGGGGGTGCAACGTACACCTGTACAACCTCGCTGCCAGGACGCTGGCCAGTGTTCTCCACCTCTACTTCCAGCCTGATGCGTCCCCCGGGCACGAGCTCGTCGGCGCTGGCCCGCACGGGGCCGATTGCTGTCGTGGTGTAAGAAAGCCCGTGGCCAAAGGGGAAACGGACCGGCAGGTACCGTGCTTGGTACCACCGGTAACCGATGAACTGGCCCTCGCCGTAGCGGATGGAGCTCGACTCCGTTGGGAAGTTGCCGAAAGCTGGTGTGTGCTCGATCCGCTGAGGGATCGTTGTGGGGAGCCGACCGCCGGGTTCGGCGTCGCCCAAGAGCACGTCGACCAGCGCGTTGGCCAGCTCCTGGCCCCCGAACCAGC
>DASSZK010000372.1:0-13128 GCA_035702845.1 Acidimicrobiales bacterium | reverse complement strand
TCGAGCGTCGCGACGTCGCCGAAAAAATCCATGTGGTCAGGTTCGACGCTGGTGACCAGTGCCCCGGACGCCGGCAAGGTGAGGAACGTACCGTCGGACTCATCCGCCTCGACGACGAAGAAGTCGCCATCGGTCCAAAGCGCACCTCCTCGCCCACCCGGGAGATCCCCGCCGACGAGGTACGACGGGCGCACCCCTGACGCCTCGAGCACGACGGAGAGCATCGCCGTCGTCGTGGTCTTGCCGTGGGTGCCGGACACGGCCAGCGTGCGCTTAAGCGAGCAGATAGCAGCAAGGACCTCCGCGCGCCCGTGCACCGGTGTCCCCAAGTTGCGAGCCTGGACGAGCTCGACGTTGGTGGCCGCGATTGCGCTCGAATGTACGACGGCGTCCGCCCCTTGCACGTTCTGCGCATCGTGGCCGACCCACACGCGAGCCCCGGCCCTGGCAAGGCGGTCCAGCGCGGTCGAGGGCTTTTCGTCGCTCCCTGAGACAGAGTGTCCCAACTCCAAAAGGATGAGGGCGATGGCGTTCATCCCCGCGCCACCGGCACCCACTACGTGGAACCGCCACGGCCCGTCTGAAAGCCGTCCGAGCACCCCAGGGTGATCGCTCGCAGGCTCGGGGAGCCTGCGCTTGTCAGCGTCCATTAGCTGGGCTTTGCCTCAGGGTCGGCATGCCCCGGTTGAGCGAGCCCCCGGCCGCGGGCCGACTGTTCGACGAGGTCCGCGACCTTGGCCGCCGCCCCCGGCCGGGCGAGGGACCTTGCGCGCTCCCCCATCGCATCCAAACGGCCCGGATCGGAAAACAACGCGTCCAGCTCGCTGGCCAGGCGCTCGGCCCCAAGCTCGTTGTCGGCCACGACTACACCGGCACCGGTCGCCGCCAACGCCCGGGCGTTGGCTCCCTGGTGGTCACCCGGGGAACCCGGGAGGGGTACCAGCACGCAGGGCACCCCGGCCAGGGCCAGCTCCGCCACCGTGTTCGCTCCTGCCCTTTGTACGGCCACGTCCGCCGCGGCGTAAAGCGATGCCATGTCCTCCTGGTAGGGCACTGCGATATAGCGCAGGCCACCGCTCGTAGAGGGGCACCGCGGGCTCACCACTTCCCAGTCCCTGCGCCCGACGACATGGAAAATGCACACGTCGGTGCGCCCCGCCCACAATACGCCCAGCCCGAGGGCCGCCTCGTTGATGCTGCGCGCCCCAAGCGAACCACCCGAAACGGCCACGACCCAACCACTTTCAGGCAGGCCCAGGCTTCGGCGCGCCCGGGCGCGCCCCTCGGGGCTCCTGTCCACTGCACCCAGGGATCTGCGCACCGGCACCCCCGTGTACACCGACCTGGGAACATCGACGGCGGGTGCGCCGACCGCGCACACTTTGGCAAAGCGGGCTGCCCAGCGGTTCACTGCCCCTGCGACCGCGTCCACGTTCACCACGACAATCGGGCACCGGGTGATAACAGCGGCAGCCACACAAGGGAAGCTGGCGTAACCGCCGAGCGAGACGACAACCGCGGGCCGCCAGCGCGCGAACAGCATGACCGCTCTAACAAGGGCTTGTGCGCTGGATACGAGCGCCAAGAGGTTTTGGCGTACCGCGACCGGAGCCCTGCTGCGGGACAACCCCCGACCAGGCAGGAAAGTGGCGGGGAACGCTTCGAGTGCCTTGGTCCGGGCTTCGAGACCTCTTTTCGCACCAACGAAATGCAACGTGGAAGGGTCGTGGCCTCGCTCGACCAGCTCGGCGGCTACCGCCAGCCCCGGGTACAAGTGGCCGCCCGTACCGCCGCCCGCGAAGACGGCCCAGGGGCGTGCGTTCACGCCAGCACGCGGGCCGCCGCCCGCCCGCTCGCGCTCTGAGCAACGGGCGCCCGCCGGGCGATGTTGGCGAGGAGACCGGTGGCGAACAGCACGATGACCAAAGAAGTCCCCCCGTACGAAACAAACGGCAGAGGCACGCCCGTAACCGGTAGGACTCCGGCCACAGCGCCCACGTTGATGACGGCCTGCGCCGCCAACCACGCCGTCGCCCCTGCAGCCACGAGGGCGTCGAAAGTTGTCTCGGCGCTCCACGACACCCGCATACCGACGACACATAACAGAGCGAACAAACCGAGCATCACCATGCTGCCCGCAAAGCCAGCCTCCTGGCCGATCACGGCGAAGATGAAGTCGGTGTACTGATTAGGCAGGTAGCCCCAACTCGCCAGGCTCTGGCCGATCCCCGTGCCCGTCCAGTGGCCCGCTCCCAGAGCGATCAGGCCTTGTACCGACTGGTACCCGGTGGAGCTGGCATGAGCGAAAGGGTCCCAAAAAGACGTGAGCCGGGCCGCCCGGTAGCTGGCCGTAGTCGCGAACACGACGCCCGCCACCGCTCCTGTCGCCCCCAGGCCGACCATGGCGCGGACAGGCATACCGGCGGTGAACAAGATGGCGGCGCCGATGCAACAGATCACCACGGCAGTTCCCATGTCCGGTTGCTTCATGATCAAACCCACAAAGCCCAAGATGGCGACGAGGACGGGCGTACAGCGGTACATCCAGTCACGCTTGCCCTCGCGCCGCGCCAGGACGTCGGCAGCGAAAAGAACCAACGCCAACTTGGCCAGCTCTGACGGCTGGAACTGGACTGAACCGCTCCCCAGCCATCTCGCCGCACCACCGGCGCTGCGGCCGGCCACGAGGACGGCCATCAACCCGCACGTGGCCACGACGAACAGTGGTCGGGCCAGGCGGCGCCACCGGTCCATGCCCACGCGGTGAGCGACCAAAAAGGCGACGACCCCGGCGCCCAAGTAGAGCCCCTGGCGCTCGAAGTAGTACCAAGGCATCCTGTAGGCGCGCAGGCTGGATACGGCCGAGGCGGACAGGACCATCACCAGCCCTGCGACGCACAGGGCGCCGACAACGCTGACGAGGATCAGGTACTCGGTACTGCGAGGGTGCAGCTCGCGCCGGCGCCGCCTGGGCACCTTGAGGACGGCCCCGATCCTTGCCCGCTGGGCCGTCGGGCGGGAGGCCCCAGTAAGACGAGAGCTCGAAGTGGTTGTCATGTCGTCCCTCCATGGGCGAGGAAGTCGGCGTAGAACACGCCGAGCGACAGTGCGGTAAACAGGCCGGCAAGGATCCAAAAGCGGACGATGACGGTAGTTTCAGGCCACCCCAACAGCTCGAAATGGTGGTGGACAGGCGCCATACGGAACACCCTGCGCCCGGAAAGCCGGACGCTGGCCACCTGGATGATGACCGAGACTGTCTCCAGCACGTAAAGGCCGCCGATGATCGGGAGCAGAAGGTCGACGTTTTCGAGCAAGGCCAGGACGCCCACGGCCGCGCCGATGCCCAAGGACCCGGTATCACCCATGAAGATCCGAGCGGGAGCGGCGTTCCACCACAGGAAACCGGCGCAAGCACCGATCATCGCCGCAGACATCACTGCCTCATCGAGCGATGCGGGGTTTCGGTAAAGGGCAAAGTGCTTGAGCTGGTAAAAGCCGATCACGGTAAAAGTGACGAAAGTGAACGCCGACGAACCCGACGCCAACCCGTCCAGGCCGTCGGTGAGGTTGACGGCATTGCTGCTGCCGACGATCAACAGCACGGCGAGGATGACCCACCCAACCTGCCCCAGCTGCAGGCCAATCGAGTCAAAGCGGGTAAACGACAGGTGCGTGTCGACCTTCAGCCAGACCACGGCAACCACGGCGAAGGCGAGCGCCACCACAAACTGCCCGGCGATCTTGGCCCTCTTGTTGAGGCCCAAGCTTCGCTGGCGGGTGACTTTTAGCCAGTCGTCGATAAAGCCGACGAGGGCAGCGGCGCAGATGGTCACCATTCCAGCCAAGCCTCTGGTCGTGAACGCGCTTGAAACGTGGGCGACGCTGTAGCCGACCACAGCTGCGGCCATTATTGCCAGGCCGCCCATAACGGGCGTGCCAGCTTTTGAAAAATGACCGCTCGGGCCGTCTTCTCGGATCTGCTGGCCGATCCCTCTCACGCGCAGCTCGCTTATCAGCAGCGGAGTACCAAGCATCGCAACGAGCAGCGCTACGCCGCCGGCGATCAACAGGGAGATCATCGGCGCCTCCAGCGATCGGGGTGCAGCGCGCGCGTTGCTTGGAGCGCCTCGACCGCCACCTCGGCGTCGTCGAAGGGCTCCACGTGCGTCCCGAAGTCTTGGCCCTGCTCGTGGCCCTTGCCGGCAATGAGCACGACGTCGCCGGGGGCCGCCATCGATATCGCCCCGAAGATCGCCGACCGGCGGTCCGCGTCCACGAGCGGCACACATCCACGCACTCCGCTCGCAACCTCCTCCATGATGGTCAACGGCTTCTCGCTCCTAGGGTTGTCAGAGGTGATGACGACTACGTCCGCCAGCTCACCGGCCTTACGGCCCATGACGGGCCGCTTACCTCTATCACGGTCACCGCCGGCCCCGAACACCACGATGACTCGACCGTTTGGGCGTGCGGTTAGTTCCCTGGCCGCTCGGAGGGCCTCGTCCAGGGCGGCCGGGGTGTGCGCGAAGTCGACCAGCACGGCGAAGGCTTGGCCCAGGTCCACCGCCTGGAAGCGCCCCTTGACGGGCGCCGAGGACATCAACCCGGCACTGATGGCGTCCCAGCCGACGCCGAGCTCCTTTGCGGTGGTCGCCGCCGCCACAGCATTTGTGACATTGAACCTGCCGGGCATATTGACTTGAAGCCGCTCCTTGCGCCATGTGAACGAGGCGCTAAGAGCGCCGGAGACGATCTCGGTAGCATCGGATGCCTCGAAAGTCACGACCGGTACGCCACTGCCCTCCAGTCGCTCGACGAGCCGTAGCCCCCATGGATCGCCCCGGTTCACCACTGCGACATCGATCAGTTCGCTGCGAAAAAGACTGGCTTTGGCCTCGAAGTATGCCTCCATCGTCACGTGGTAGTCCAGATGGTCCTGGCTGAGGTTCGTGAACACACCCGCAGTGAAATGCGAACCGTCCACACGGTGCTGGTGCAAGGCGTGTGAAGAAATCTCCATAGCAACCGCCCGCGTACCGGATGCGCGCAGCCCGGCCAGGGTGCGCTGAAGCTCAGGCGCCTCGGGCGTGGTGCGCGTCCCCGTAAGTGTGCCCAGCGCAGCCGCAGGCCACCCTCGCGCCTCGAAGATGGACGCCAACAACGAGCACGTGGTCGTCTTGCCGTTGGTCCCCGTCACGCCCACCACCGTCATCGACCGTGACGGGTTCCCGAAAAATGCTGCGCTCAGGGGCCCCAATGCCCTGCGGACTGATGGCACCACGACCTGGGGGACCGGCAACGGCAGGCGCCGTTCGCAGAGCAGAGCTACAGCTCCTCTCCGGGCAGCTTCTCCGGCGAAAGAGTGGCCGTCGGCAAGGAAGCCCGGGATGCAGGCGAACAGGGCGCCGGCGGTCACCTGCCCCGAAGACAGCACGATGTCTTTTACCTCGATGTCTTTTAGCTCGAGACGGCTCGAGCGCGCTGGCGCCGAAGTACCGGACAGGTATACCTGCGCATCCTGGCCTATGCCGCTTACCGCCAATAAGTCCTGAAGATGCACACAAAACCCCTTCGAGCCTCCCCCCGACCCTAGTGGGTGGGAGCGCCCGAGTTGGTGATGGTAGCTCGGTTTTGGGCGGTCGAGCCGGTAGTGGCCGCCCCAGTGGAAGCGGCCGCCCCAGTGGAAGCGGCCGCCCCAGTGGAAGTGGCCGCCCCCGGGTTCGCGCCGGCAGCACCGGTGGTCGGCCCTGTCGCCCGCGCCAGCCCGGCCGTTCGCGACGCGGTGATGTTGGCCGCATTCGAGGAGGCAACTTGGACATCAGGAGAACCGGACAGGCCCGGAAGAGCCGGCCCGGCCGCTTCTCCCTCCCCGCCGTACGCGCTCGCTATGGGTACACCGGGCAAAGGCGGCTCGGGTTTGTGGGGCGGGACACCCAGATCCTGGAGGGCATCCCGGGCAAGCATGGCAAACACCGGAGCCGAAGCCTGAGCCCCGTACTGGTGCGTGCCTTCGACTACTACCATCGCGGTGATCGCGGGGTCTTCTGCGGGCACAAAGCCGGCAAAGCTGGACACGAAATCGCCGGGGATGTAGCCGCCTTTGGGCGATGGGACCAGCGCCGTGCCCGTCTTGCCCGCCACAGTGTAGGGCACGAGGCTGGCGGCCTGACCTGTACCTACTTTGACGACGCCTTCCAGCATGGAGGTTATGTCGGCACTGACCCCCGCGCTGACGACGCGGTGAGGCGCAGGGTACCGGAAAAAGTGCTCTTTGCCCTGCGAGTCAACATAACCATCCACCAGTTTGGGGGGCACGAACATACCACCGTTGGCAATGGTGTTGTAGTTGTCGAGCATTTGGATGGCAGTTACCGCCATACCCTGCCCGATAGGGACGGTGGCGATGCTCGTCCCCGACCATTGTGCGGGGCCAGGGATCAGGCCGGCGGACTCGCCCGGGAAACCTACATCCGTATATTGCCCCATCCCGAACCGGTGGATCCACTGAACCAGGCTGGGGAGGCCGAGGCGCTGCGCGATCTCGACAGAGCCGATATCAGAGGAGTGCGCGAGGATGCTCGAGGCCGTCCAGTCCAAGGTGCCGTGCGGCCACGCATCGAATATCGTTGTACCGGCGACGTCATAGCTGCCGGCAACTGGGAAGATCTCGCTCGGGTAGATCGCGCCCTGCTGGAGCGCAGCCGCCAAGGTTACGATCTTTTCCACCGAGCCGGGCTCATAAACGCTGGTAAAGGCCGTAGCCGAGGGTGACTCCACCGGCTGGTAGCTCTTGACGCTCGTTACCTTGGCAGCGGTGCCGCTGCTCTGGCCCCCGCTGGACGTCGCCGGCGTTGGCGAGACGTAATAGATCGGCAGCGCCGGGGGCTCGTGCAACGTAGCCGGATCGCTCGCACTCGGCGTCGTCAGCTCGGCAGCCGCCAGCAACTCACCGGTCTTTGTGTCCATGATCAGTGCGATACCGCTCTGCGCATTGGCAGCAACGAGTGCGCGGGCCAGGGCCTGTTCAGCGTCGAACTGGAGCCCTCTGTCCAAGGAAAGCACGAGGTCGTCGCCTCTTACCGGCGCGATGTACTGTTCCACCCCGCCGGGGATCTGGCCGCCGCCAGGGTCCATTTGCTCGACCAATTTGCCAGGTTTACCGGCCAAGAGAGAGTTGTACTTGTACTCGAGCCCCGACAGCCCGCTGCCATCGGTGCCGACTTCGCCGATCAATGGCAGGGCCAGCTGGCCTGCAGGCAGGAAACGCTTCGGCTCCTGCATCGTCGCCACCCCGGGCAACGAGCCTTCGGAGATCAACTTTTGCACTTTGACGGCCGCCTGGTCGGGGATCATATGTGCCAGGTAAACAAAGCCGCTTTCCGAACTGAGCAAGGACTGCAGGGTGGCCTCGGGCAGGGCCAAGGGACCGGAGAGGTACTGGGCTTCGAGGCGCGGGTCTAAAACCTGGTGCGGGTCGGCGTACACGGTGGTGAGCGGGACGGACATGGCAAGCTCGTAGCCGTTCCGGTCGAGGATCGCCCCGCGTTCGCCCGGGAAGGAAATCTCATGGACGTACTCGGATTGGGCAAGCCCGATCAGGTGTTGGGCATCAAGCCCTTGAACGAAGAAGAGACGGACAAGAATGGCGCCCAAGCAGGCAGTCATCACAGATATCGAAGCCAGGTAACGGCGCCGGTTACGGGCCCGAGGTGTGCCCCCCCTACTTGTGCGACCCGCCCTACTTGTGCGAACAGTGGCCGGCGCGCTCGAGCCGTACCCGGCACCCCGGCGACCGTTACCCGAGCTCATGGGCTCCCGCTCAGGTAAGGCTTGACTGCCGGCCAATCAGCGTCCCCCGACGGAGCCGATTGTACGCCGGTCGAACCCCATGCGGGCCCCGTTGACCCACTCGCGCCACCGGCCAGTGACGGCACACCACCGCGAGTGGAGCCGCCCAGAGGTGGCAGGTAGGTCACCGAACCGGGCTGGCGCATCCCTAACCGGCCTTCCGCTACAGATACGATGCGGGCCGGGGACTCGAGCTCGGCCACAGCGAGCCGCAACTTTTCGTACGACGCCTGGTCGGCCGCGGCGGTGGACTGCAGGGTGTTGAGCCGGAACTGTTCCTGAGCGATAAGGACGTGCAGCGCCACGAGTGCCATCAACAGGCCCGCGAAGCCTGCGCTCAGGGTGGCGACCACCACACGACGGCTCAGGCGCAACCGGCGAGGAGGCGGGACTATACGTAGATGCGGGCGATCTTGCTGCCCGCCGGGGGCGGGGCGAGGTGCGGCTCCGGCGCCAACCGGCGCCAACCGCGCCGCACGGGGCGGGGCGGGCATCATGACCAGTCCTGCGGGCCGCGCGTGCGCTGCGCAGGGTTGCCAATTGGCATGCCAAGGGCCTCGACCGCCCGCAGGCGTGCTCCCTTAGCCCTCGGGTTCGCCTCCACCTCGCCCGGTGTGGCTTTACGGGCCCCCCTGTTGAGCAATCGCACCGTGGGGACGGCGCCACAGACGCAGGGAAGACCTGGAGGGCAGGTGCACCCACCCGTGGCTGCCCGGTTGAACACCTCTTTGACCATGCGGTCCTCCCCGGAGTGGTACGAGATGACTACCGCACGACCTCCCGGGACCAAGCGGCCAAGCAACGCCTCTAGTGCAGCCGGCAAGATGGCGAGCTCGCTGTTCACGGCCACTCTCAACGCCTGGAAGACTCTCTTTGCAGGGTGCCCGCGCCGGCGAGCGGCTGCTGGTACCGCGCCGGCTACTACTTCAGCCAACTGCCCCGTCGTCTGCACGGGCTGCGAGGCAGCGATGGCAGAGACGATCCGCTTCGCAAAGCGGTCTTCACCGTGCTCTACAAACAGGCGAACAAGCTGAGCGGGGGGCGTCGAGGCCAAGTACTCGGCAGCGGTAATTCCCGTGGTGGGATCCATACGCATGTCCAAGGGCGCGTCATGGCGGTAACTGAACCCCCGTCCAGGCTCGTCAAGCTGGTAGGAACTGACCCCGAGATCGAACAGGGTGCCCGAGATGGCCTGGATGCCATGGGGGAAAAGGAGATCGGCCGCCTGATCGGAGCGGGCGTGCACGACGATCGCCCTCTCCCCGAAGGGAGCCAGCACCTCTTTGGCCACCGCTACCGCCTCGGGGTCTCTGTCCACTCCCAGCACCGACAGCGCTGCATTGGATTGGAGCAGGGCCCGCGCATGGCCCGCGCCGCCCACCGTCGTGTCCACCAGCCATCCGGCGGGCACATCGGCGAACAGCTGGACCACCTCGTCGAGCATGACGGGGCGGTGCTGGAACGCCCGGTTCGGTTCAAGGCTCATACGCAGCCCCTCGGCCGGCGCTGCACCGGGTTTTCTCCCCCGAGTGCAAACGGCTGGTCGAAAGGAGAAGGGGCCACCAGACCGGTCGGTCAAGGGGCTGCGTAGAAGCCCTGGGCGTACTGGGCTGCGTAGAAGCCCTGGGCGTACTGGGCTGCTCATAGCCGAGCCTCGCCAGAGCGCACAACAGTCCCGGCGGCGCTGGGAACAGGCGGCACCGCGACAGGAAGAGTGTCTGCAAAAAGCGGGCTAGTGCCGTCGGCAAGGCTCTCAAGGCTCGGCGCCATGCGCTGCTGCCAGAGGTCCACCTGCCACAGCTCGATGCGGTTGAGGGCACCAATGACCATCACGGGCCTTTCCGGCTCGAGACCGGCGTAATGGCGCAGGTTGGCCGGGATGGTGAGGCGCCACTGGCCGTCGATCTCGACCTCAGCCGACAACGCGCTGAGGGTCCTGGCCAGGTTGCGCCCTTCGGCCCCGTGGCCCTCCATGGACTCCGCACGCTCGAGGTAGCGGTTGAACTCGTCGGGCGTCCACACAGCGAGGCACTTGTCGACGTAGCAGGAAACGAGAGCTCGTTTGGTCTCGAACTGGGACCGCAGGCGTGCCGGGAGGATGATCCGTCCCTTCGCGTCGAGCGCGTACTCGAAGCTCCCATAGAAGCGCTCCACCTGCCTGCCCAACTATCGCCTGGGACCGGGTTTCTCCTCCCCGTTCCTCTACTTTGCTCCACTATAAGCCACTAGTCCCCACTTAGCAACCCTTTTGCCGTCAGAGGCGGTGCCAGATGCTCGCTGCGGAGGACCAGATGGGTGGCAACGACTAACGTCGGCGAGATCCCCGGCTTGCCGGCAGCGCCTGTGCCGGCTCTCAGGCCGGACGCTCAGGCGAGCGCCGCGGCCCCGACGGAAAGGACCTTTACCGTGCCCCGCTACCGCTTGCTCGTAGCAATCGTCGCCCCCTGCACCCTGGCCCTCGCCGCGTGCGGCGGCGGCGGTACCCCCAAGGCCAGCCCCGCAACGACCGGCTACCCTGCCATCCCTGCCTCAGAGCTCTCCCCGGCCGGGAGCCCGGGCCAGGCGCCGACAATGAAGGTGCCCGGCGGTAAGCCTCCGACCAAGTTCGAGGCCACGGACCTCATCGTCGGGAAGGGCGCGGTCGCAAAAAAGGGGGACAACGTCCAAGTGCAGTACGTGCTCGGGACGTACTCCGCCGGCAAGGCCATCCAGTCGTCCTGGACCAGCAGCCCGTTCTCCTTCACGCTGGGCGCTGGGCAAGTGGTGCCGGGCTTTGATATGGCAGTTACCGGCATGAGAGTGGGCGGGCGACGCGAGGTCATCATCCCGCCGCAGCTCGGGTACGGGTCGCGCAGCCCCGGCGCAGGTATAGCCGTGAACGACACCCTCGTGTTCATCATCGACCTCGTAAAGATCGGCTGAGCCGGCAGGTCGAGGCCTTCCTCGTTCAGAACCAGGCGGTCAGGCCGCCTGACTGAGCACTAACAGTGCGCCTCCATGCGCGTACAGTGAAAACCGCACTGGGGACGCAGGGAGTTGGCCAAAGCCGGGTAGATCCTCCGACGACACGGACGATGAGGAGCGCCTTGACACTTGACCAGCACCTTTCGAGCCCTGGCCCCCTAGGCGCGCCATCGGCCTCCCCGTACTTCGGGAACGAGTTCTCAGGGAACGAGTTCTCAGGGAACGAGTTCTCGGGGAACCAGCTCACACCCCATGGCCGCTTGGAAGTGCCGGTCGCCGTGCTCGTGCCCACGCACCGACGCAAAGCCCACCTTGAAAAGGCGCTTCGCTCCATCGCCAACCAGCGGCACGTCTTCCCATGCGAGGTGATCGTCATTGACGATGCCTCGGGGGACGGTACGTCGGAGCTAGCCGGCGCCTGGGGCGCAACGGTCATCGAAAAGAAAATGAACGAGGGGCCCGGAGCGGCGCGCGACGACGGGGCGCGCGCCGCCGCCTCGGCCGAGTGGCTGGCCATGCTCGATGACGATGACGAGTGGCTCCCAGGCCACCTCGCCACGCTTTGGGAGAACCGCCATGGTCACGTCATGGTCGCCGGCTCCAGCGTGGACATTGGCCAAGGTCCGCCACGCGCCCACGGCGCCGCTACGGCCAGAGCCGAGACGGTCCGCTCACCTGGGCGCTTGGTCTTCCCCGAGAACTCCTTCACCACCAGCGCGACCATGCTGCGCAGAGACGTGCTCTTGTCGGCAGGTGGCTTTGACCGCAACGTGCGCCACGCAGAGGACTTAGACGCCTGGCTGAGGGTCCTCGAAAAGGGGACGGGCCTGATCCTGCCTGAGGTCACCTGCTTTTACCGGGTGCACGGGGCGCAAACGAGCCGCGACCGGGGCGCTATGACCGGGTCGTGCGTCATGCTGTTCGAGAAGTACTCGGACAGGCCCTGGATGACGAGCCGCCTGCGCGAGCAGGCGATGGCTGTCAACGCTTGGGACGACTTCCAGGCGGCCCGCGCCGATGGCGACAAAAGAGCAATGTTGCGGGCCGTGGCGTGGCTGGGGCGCCACCCGTACTCGGCCATGGACGTGCCTCGCCTATGGGCCTACCGGCGTAACCTACGCCGGCGCGGCTGGGCAGAGGCGCAGCGGCTCGGCCTGATCGGTAGTGACAGCGCGAGCGCCAACACGACGACATAGAACTTCGACATAAAGCTCCAAAGAGGACTGGTCAGGCATCGGGCCGCTGGAGACGTAAAGAAATGCAGGGTACTTAGGAAACGGAGGAACAAGTGCCCACCGGAGCAAACCGATGATGCCGCTGTTGCAGGCACGACACACCGATAACCCGCTCACCGCCGAGGAAGTAGAGCTCTACAAGGACCAAGGGTTCCTCCTCGTCGACCGGCCGCTGATCCCGCTCGCCGCCCTCGACGGCGTCAGGGCCAGACTGGACAGCCTCTTTGACCGTTTCCACGAACTACCAGCCGAGCACGCCAAAGATCTGGCGCCCGGCGCCAGAGCCGGCGAACCTCCGCGGATCCCTGAAATAACAGAGACAACCAAGCTTTCTCCCGCGCTACTGCGCTCTGAAGTCCTAACCATCTGCTCGTCGGTCGCTCGCCAACTTCATGGGCCCGCCACCCAACTGGTCTTCGACCATGCCATTTACAAGCCACCGCTCAACGAAGCGGCGACCTCGTGGCACCAGGACGCCGCATACGCTCCCGACGGAGAGCTCGGTGTGGGAATATGGATCCCCCTCCAAGACGTGGGCCCCGAAGGCGGTTGTATGCGGTTCGTCCCGGGCAGCCACAAAGCGGGGCTCACCCGGCACGGAGTCGTGCAAAGCGACGCCAACCCGCACCTGTTGGCCGCCTCGGTCGACGACGACGAAGTGGTCGCCTGCCCCGTCAGGGCAGGAGGTTTCGTGATGCACAACACCTACACGCTGCACAGCACGGGCCCGAATTGCGCCGGTGTTACGCGGCGCGTATGGATACTCAACTTCAGCTGCACGACCGTATCGGGTACCCCAAGATCACGTGCCCGCTTACGAGCGGCAGCATTCGCGCAGCTGGCCAAGGAACGCCTGACCGCACACCAGCCGGCACACCCGGCTACAAATTCGCCCGCACGACCTTCAACACCCGCTCCTCACTGATGCTCCCACGTGTCCCCAGGGACTGGGCGAAATAGCTGACGCGCAGTTCCTGGGTGCTCCAGCGCAACTCCTCCAGCTGCACCAAGACGGCACCGGGCACACCCCGGCGGCGCGCCGAAACTATGGCCTTTTCCACCACACGCTCAACCGTCT
>DASSZK010000259.1:0-3597 GCA_035702845.1 Acidimicrobiales bacterium | reverse complement strand
ATTTGTCGGCCACGACGGAGAAGCATCGGGCTACCCTTGGTTGCAGGCGGTCGACGAGTCATTTGAGATGGTCTGAGGCCAGGAAGTGACGGCAGGTACGTCCCAGTTCCACGTGGGCTCGACACGCGTAACGTTGTTCGGGTTGACTATGGCAGCCTTATCTCCGCCGTTGGGGCTGAAGTAGACGTACCAGTGTCCGTTGAAAGGACCGGGACCGGTGGACTGACCGTAGAAGCCGGCGACACTAGAGCTGTCCGCTAGGCACTCGGTCCCAATATCGTTGTTCAGTTCTTCGCCGTAATACGGGAAGGCTGTGTCGCTACCGATAGTGCGGTAACCAGCCATGGCAACACTGGTTCCGTTGGCGCGAAATAGCCAACTGCCGGATCCGTACTGCTGCTGGTTCTCGACCCAGAAGGAATCGACCTCCAGCGCTGGCGCGGCACCTATATTAAGGCAGGTGTACGCCGAACTTCCGTCCCTCCACTCTGCCAAGTAAGAGTACGCATTGACGGAGCCGCCGCAGTTGTCGATTGTAATATCTGAGCCCGTCCGAATTAGCGCGGACTGAATAAGCCCGCCGGCCGACGTTTGCGAAACGGAGCGCTGCAGTTCAAATTCGTGAGCTACGACGGTGTGGTTACCGACACGGGGAACCTGAATGTCGACGCCACCGCCATACTGGTAGAACGGCCCGTTGGAATTGCCGTACTCCCAGCCTCCGAAATTGGACTTGGCGGCAGCAGACGCAACTGCGATAACGCTCATTAAAGCCACTAGCGCGCAGGTAACTAGCGGCTTGCTAAGGCACTTCGGGCGAATGGAGGCGAAAGGGTGAGGACTTGGATTCATAGCTTTGGGGTGTGCCTGACCCGTTGAAGACGGCGGAGTGAGGCACTGAATGGGTAGGGGTCGCATCACGACGGGTCATAGATACATAGCCCCTCCAAGGGCCCGACGTGGGCAGGGCGCCGTTGCCACGAGACATCTGATCTAAGAAGTAGAGCACAAATGTACGCGCTTGTGCGAAATGTTGCTTTACCCCCGCCTGCATCACCCAAAGCGGGCGCCGCCGAATAAGTCAAGTAGGAGGTAGTGGTGTAACTGGGTGAGCTCGTCGGCTTGGGGACGGCTCCTCAGGCCTCAGTGAGTGACCGGCACCTCCTCCTTCACTGCCTCGTTGGTCTTGTCGGTCACGTGGGGCGGGACGCCTTGCCCGAAGGGGCGAGGCGGAGCGGGAGCTGGTTCAGGCGGCAAGACGGGCGACCTCGGGCTCGGGAGCGGGCTGGGGCTCTTCGGGCTGGGCCAGGACCAGGGCCATTGATTCGACGGAGAGGTAGCGGCGCTGGACCAGCCACTCGTCGTTCTGCTCGCTCAGGAGGGCGCCGGCGAGTCGGATCACGGCTTGGTCGTTGGGGAAGATCCCGACGACGTCGGTGCGCCGGCCGATCTCTTTGTTGATCCGCTCCAGCGGGTTGGTGGACCGCAGCTTTGACCAGTGCCCTTGGGGGAGGTGGTAGAAGGCGATCAGGTCTTCCTCTGCTGCCTCCAGCAGGCTGCAGACCTTCGGAGCGACGGGCGCGAGGCGCTCGAGGACGTGGGAGACCCGCTCCCGCGCGTCGGCATGACTGTCGGCGTTGAACACCTCTCGCAGGGCCGCGGCGACGAGGTTGCGCTGGTCGCGGCGGCAGTGCATCACCATGTCTCGCAAGAAGTGCACTGTGCAGCGCTGCCAAGGGCACGCCAGCACCCGGGCGATCGCCGCCTTCAGCCCCTCGTGCTGATCGGAGATCGCCAGCTTGACGCCATCCAGCCCGCGCTGCTTGAGCGAGCGCAAGAACTCGGTCCAGAACGCGCCGGACTCGACCTCCCCGATGTCCAGCCCGATCACCTCTCGCAGGCCGGTCTCGTGCACCGCATAGGCCACGACCAGCGCCTTGGACACCACCCGGCCGTGATCGCGAACCTTGACGTGCTTAGCGTCCAGCCACAGATACGGATAGGCACCCTCAAGCGGACGCTGGCGAAAAGCCTCGACCTGCTCATCCAGCCCGCGGCACAACGCCGAGACGCGGTCCTTGGTCATCCCATCGATCCCCAACTGCTCGACCAGCCGGTCGACCTTGCGGGTCGAGACCCCGTTCACATAGGCCTCCAGCACAACCGCGACGATCGCCTGCTCCGAGCGCCGGCGGGGCTCCAGAAAGCTGGGGAAGTACGCCGGGCCCTGCCGCTTTCTGGGGATCAGCAGCTCGATCTCGCCCACCCGCGTCTCCCACGCCCTGGGCCGATACCCATTCCGATGCGAGCTGCGGGCCTCCGGAGCGACCTCCCCGAGCTCCGCCCCGACCTCCGCCGAGATCTCAGCCTCCATCAACTGCCTGGTCACCAAAACCACGGCTTCTCTGACGAAGTCCTCAAGCCGGCCGTCACGTACCTGCGCGACAACATCAGCAACCGTCATGCTCTGACCTTCGACCATCGTGGTGTCTCCTTCTCGTCGACTGCGGGAACAGCCGATGAGCATGAGCGCCACGGTGGTCGGAACCACCACGCGGCGCTTGTTACACCACTTCTACCGCCACGACCGCCGAATATGGTCGCGCTCAGGCAACCTGGGCATAGCGCACAAGGTTCCACCAAAGCTGCTCCAAAATCAGGCTTCCCGGATCGCCCCGATCGGGAGCATGACCGCTTGCCCGGACTGCTAGCTGCTCCCAGACGACGTAACGAACATCGGAAGCTGACAGAGTGACCTTTAGGCTTGTCAGCGAAAGGACGGACGGGCGCTCAACCCGACCGGCGGCTGAAAGCCAGCCGCGAGCGTGCCCCGAGGCGGCCCTCACCTCCTGAGTCCTCACCTGACTGGCTGATGCTCACCTTGGATTTGCTTGTGGGGGAGACCGGCGGGCCCCCCAGGATCACCTTCGGCGGCGGGCCCTGCACCCCACGCGGCGAGCAGCGACCCGCTCGGCGTAGCCGAATTACTAAACTAAGTGAGTCGGTCGCCGTGCCAGCCCGGACCGGGCTTCGTGGCCGCGGAAGTGTTCGGCGGCGGCTCACGCCTGATGAGGCTGGCTTTGGGGGATTCACCAAGCGGCGCTAGCGCCGATTTGACTGCGTCGGATCAGCACTCTTGGGTGGCTCAAGTGTTGTCCGGCGATGTCGGCATCCCAGAGCCAGCGCCTCGATAGGCGGCTGCCGTGCACGTAGAGCAGGCGGCTGCCGGTCGGGTTGAACGTCATCACGGCCGCCGCCGGAATCGAGCCAACCTGACGGGTGGTGAGCCTGGTCCCGTGGGGAGTGATCTGGTCGATGGTCAGCAACCTGAGTGTTTGTTGGTCATGCCAACCAGCATCGCCTAGGAGGAGCGAGTGGCGTGCGGCAGCGTCAGCCCCGACGACATCCTGGCCATCAAAGGTGTCATTAGGAATATTGATGTCAAACCGCCGGCTGGTGAGCTGGTGCCCGCCAGGGCTGCGATGGATGATGATCAAGCAGGTCGTGGCGGACTGAGTCGGGCACGAGCGTGACGTTGTAGCTCTGTTGGAACGGGCTCCGCTCGTCACGGGTGGGGAATCGTCGGCCGGGATCACC
>DASSZK010000209.1:0-6505 GCA_035702845.1 Acidimicrobiales bacterium | reverse complement strand
TCTCGAAGGTGCCGTTCACGGAACGTGCGTACACAAAGCCGAAGAGCATCCCGTTGTCGAAGGTGAAGTCAGCCTGGGGCGCCAATATGTTGATGGCGGGACCGGCGGCGGCCAGGTTAACTCTCGTGGCATCGGGAAGATTGAGCAGCGTGGCGGCGTGCAGTTGCTCTACCGCGGAGCTGTTGTACTGGGCTCCGGCTTCGTAGGCCGAGCCGTTCCAGTACCACACGTTTTGCAAGCAGGCGGCTGTGGAGCAGTCGAGGGCGGTGCCGCTCACGTTTATCAGGGTGTGAGCACCCACTGGGACGTTGATGTACAGGTTGGTGGTGGCTGCCACTTGGCTCGCGCTCAGGTTGAACACGTCGAGGTCGCTGGCCGTGCCCGTCAGGTAGAGAGTGTCCAGCACCCCGGTGGACACGTTGCCGTTGGCTGAGTACCCGGCCCACCCGCTGCTCAGGGTTTGCAGCTCCGAGTCAATGCCGGCGAAGCCGGAAAATGCCGCTGCACCTTCGTACGACAGCCCGGTGACGGGCCCGCCATTGGGAGAGGTGGCCGTGCTGGTGCCCCCGTACACCCCGGTATTGCCGCCCGCTGTATTGGAAATGGTGAGGGTCCCGCTGACGTTGCCTGCGACAGCGAGTGCCTGGCTATTGGACAGGTTGGCGCCTACGTAAAAGTGGTCGGCAGACAGGTTGCCGTCGACTGCGACCGCTCCATTGGAGTCGACGCTGGTCGGTTGGCCCCTTGTTACACACGTGCCGGTGATGCCGACGCACGTGCTGTACTCGCTGTAACCCCCGACATAACCAGCGAGCGCACTGGCATCCGGCGCCGTAGGCAGCACCCCGCTGGCCAGCGCTTCATTGCCGGCGCTCACCATTGCAACACCGAGCAGTACGACGCCCGAAATAGTAACGGCGCTTGCTGCGCCTGCAAGTACCCGTCGCGGAAGTGACGTGATCGTCCGCTTCACCCAAGCTCCTCTCGTAGACAAGCCAAAGGTCCGGCTCAGCGCTTTCTCCTGAAAGCTGCCCTCAGTCATTACCCCGGCCAGTCGACGGAAAACCTGGTCAGTGCCCTTGAGGCCCTTTACTTGGCGTAGGTAGGCCTCAAATCGGGAACAGGAAATATTTGGCCCCGATTCGACCACGATCCGTGGCGTGTAGACCGCTATAAGCGTGAGCTCAGGTTCGAGCACCGATGCAGTCGTACGTGGCGCAGATCGGCCACCCTTTCGCCGAGAGGTCGGCACAGCGCACGTGATGGCCCAGGTGTGCCAGGCATGCCGCGCCGGGGTCAGCCGGATGTAACCGGCTCCGACCAAGGCCATCCTCACGCCGCCTCTTTTTCCGGGGCCCGCCGGGCCTGCGCCGACCGCTGGGCGCTCAACCCATGACAGGTGTCGCCCGGCGGTCGGTCAGTGCTGGCTTTACCCGAAAAGTCCTGGAGCACTCCTGATGGCGAGCGCTCCCGGGGCGACTTGGAGGCTTATGCCGGCGGATCCACCGCCTGCAGGCTCGACCAGGGGAGGCTGGCCACGACCTGATAGGTGGGTACGCCCGCCATCGCCGCAGTTATCGGGTCGGTGCCGCTATTGCCGTTGATCGACCAGCTCGAGGTCTGGTCCGCCTCGAGGGCGACAGCACCGCCCTGGTCCACAACGACGAGGCCGTACTTTTGGATAGCCCGGAAGACCATTTGGCCGAACGGGGTCAGGCCCGAAGGCATGGCCGTGCCGGGGGCGAAGCGGAACCACTGGCCCTCAGCCGGCCAGCCGGCCGTGTTGCCGCCGCAGTCGGTCCTGTCGGCGGGCCACAGGCCACCTTGAGGGCTCGTGGTTGACCAGTCGCAGGCACTGCCGAGGACTTCCATCGCTATGGCGTGGTTGATGGAACCGGAAGCGGCGTCACCTTCAGTTATCTCGGTGGCCAGGTTGGATATGCCAGACGCAGTTTCTCCATAGGGGACGGGGAAAACTCCGTTGCTTGTGGCTGTGCTCATCTTGCCACCCCAGCAAGCGGTCCACCCGGAGCCCGACTTCTTGGTCTCCCAGAACTCCCACTCGGTACTGGTGGAGGGTTGGAAGACGGTGACGATCTCATCGGTGCTCGACCCGGCTACGGCGTTGGCCGGGATCGGCGCTTCGGTCCCGGTATTAGAGAGGAAGCTGTTGCAGCCACTTTGGACTGAGACGGGGACCATGGGCTCATTAGCCGGCACCACGTATACCGGCCGGTTCAAATTGACCGCTACGGAGCCGTAGGCCGAGTGGTACTGGGCCACTATGTCCGAGACGATCGCTGATGACTCCGGGTCGACGCTCCAGGCGCTCACGTCCTGGTTGAAAACACTGTTTTGTATATAGCTGGCTGGCGCCCCCGTGGAGCCGGTCGCGGCGGTCGTCGTCGTTGCAGCAGCTGTTGTCGTGGTCGCAGAGGCGGTCGTCGTCGTCACAGCCGCGGTGGTTGTGGTGGCGGCCGTTGTTGCAGTCGTGACGGCAACCGGGCTTGTTGTCGGAGCCGTGCTCGTGACCGTCGTAGCCGATGCCGTTGTGGTCGAGGTGGCCGCGGTCGTGGAAGGTGCCGCGGTCGTGGAAGGTGCCGGCAGCACGGGCGAGGTGGTCGTCGGCGGGGCCGTCGTGGCGGTGGTGGTGGAGCCCGTGAACGAACTACCGGAGGAGGTGGTGCTTGTAGTTGCGGGCGCAACGGTGGTTGTCGGCGCCTCGGTGGTGGTCGTCTGAAGGGTCGTCGTCGTGTGCTTGTGGCTATAAGTCCGTCCAGGGCTCTGGGACGTGCTCTGCATTGACCAGTACGTCGAGTGCTCGTCCAGTTCCCGGAACCCGTTACCACCAGCGAGCGGCACTATGGACACCGGTTCGGGGGCAACGAGCCCCGACGGGTGGGCATCCCCAAAAGCAAGCACTTGCCCGGCGACGTTCGCTTCCCAGTACCCCTTACCGTCAAGGGTGGGTGACAGCGTCGTGTAAGCGGGCGTCTTGCCTGCACCCGGACGGTAAGCATCGCCGAACGAGCGGGCGTGGCCGGCGGAGAACACTCGCCCATCGGAGCGCAGCACCCATAGGCCCATGGCACCCGGTGAGGACACGATTGCCGTGTAGTGGCCGGGGGGTAGCGAGATCCTCCGCGGCCACGCCGACCCCACTGCAAAGACGTGCCCCTTGGAGCTGATGGCCCAGTAACCCCGCCCTGCGGTGGCCCTGGTTATGCCAACAATGGGGCCGGTGGCAGCGTCCACACGGAGGGGCCGGACGACTTCGTTGCGTACCGAGCCGAAGCCGTACACATGGCCGTTGGCTGCAGCGAGCCAGTAGCCGGAACCATTGGCGACGGCAGCAATTCCCACGATCGGCGATGCGGAGCCGTGGAGCTCGCCCAGGCGCGGTGCACCACCGAAGGTCTGCACCGCGCCCGAGCGGTAGGCGACCCACCCGCTGGACATCCCGGGGCGAGGGGCCATGCCGACAGCCCGGTCCGCGACAGAACTGGCGTAGTGGCCCAGTGGGCCGAGGGAAACGAGGGTGGGTTGCACCGATGCGGAGGCAATGGCAGCGGCACCGTAGGTTGTGCCGGCGGCGGCCAGGGCGACCGCCAATGCCCGGACCATAGGCTGGTGAGGGAGCTTCGGAACTTGAAGGGCCCGGGCACGGCTGCTGCTTGCCGGGGTCAGGTTGGCGCTTGTACGGAGATGGTTCTCGGAAGGGGCCCGCCGCAGGCCCAGCCCGACCCTCCGCCCAGGTGGGTAGTGGAGCATATTCCCCGCCTCGGCGTGCCTGGGCGCGCCCCTTAGCGGCCTTTGCCGAGAGTTCGGGTTTTTCCGCCGGTTAATACCTATTCACTAAAGATTGCGCTAAGTCCTGCCAATAAGGTCCGCGCCACCGCGGGCCCTGTGGTCCCCCCCGGCGGTGGCGGTGCCGGCGGCACGCCTTGTGGACCGGCCCTTCAGTGCGACGCTCGGCTCTCTGCCGGCTTCGTCCGGAGTGCCAACTTCCTTCTAGCCCGGGTGTTCACTTCCTTCTAGCTCGGGTGTTCACTTCCTTCTAGAAGGTGCAAATCTTCAAGGGAGCGGACAAAGGCGCCGGCATCAAGGTCCGCTTTGTCATGACTTATGTCGAATTGAGCCACCAGTGCCTCGACCAGCGCAGAGTACTCACAGCCCCGAGCGAGCAAGGGCCACATGACTGCTCCGGAGCGGTTGACGGAGATGTACTGGGAACTGGCGGTGTCCAAAAGCACCACCTCATCGCCGACTTGGCGCCAGACCAGTTCGTCGGGGCGGAGCTTGAGTTGCCGGCGCGGGTCTGGCACGCCGGCAGATGCTAACCGTCCGAGACCGGCTTTTCCGGGGCGGGCGTCTTTGAGCGCACGTCTTGCGGGGAGGGCTCGTAGTCAGCTGGGCGGTAGGTGCCCGAACCGGTCTGCGCTTTGCACCATCCGGATGTAGGCGTCGAACCCCTGCTGACCACCGCAGTGGCGAGCCAGTCGGGCGCGGCTTTGCTCGGGCAAGCCGGGCTGCACCAGTTCTCGCAGGCCCATGGCCACTTCGGCGGCGAACGCGCCGGCGGTGGCCGACCAGGTAGGCCGTAGTGAGCGAGTGAGGCTCGTCTTGGCCGACCGGGCCCTTGGGAGGTACCCCCCAGGCGACCACCCCGAAAGCGAGCGGACCAAAGCTCGACGCCCGCTGGAGCCGGCCAGGGTCTCCACGACCTCCTTCGGTACGCCAGCGCCGGTGCACCGGCGGGCGCGCTCGAATGCGACGGCCACCGGCAGTCCCGCTTTCCATGAAAGGCACCGGGTGACGAGCTCGTCCCAGTCGAGGTCTACCCGAGCGGCGCAGCGCTGCACGTCGACCAACCACCGCAGGCGGTGCCCGCCTGAAAGGGCAGCGTGCAGCGCCACGTGCAGTGTGAAGTCGACAGTCTCCAATGTCCAGGCCTTCGTGCTCCCGAGGTCCACGCTTCGCCGGCGCTCGAGGATCTCTTCGGTAGGGACTTGGAAATGCTCCCGGGCCGAACGCTTGTACATCGTGTGCCAGTGAAGGTCGACCAGGGGGGCGCCATTCCTGGCCAAGGTCAGTTGCCCTCTCGCCGAGCCGGTTAGCAGCGGCCAGTTGGAGTGGTAGAGCGACAGGCCGGCACTCGCGAGCGCGGCAACCGCCAGCTGGAAATGGCGGGGAGCCACCAAGATGTCAATGTCGCTATAACCCCGGGGCGTACCGTCATAAGTCAGTTCTGTAAGGACTGGTCCCTTCAGGACCGCCCACGACGCGCCGGCCGCATCAAGAGCCTTGGCGTAGGTGTCCAGGTAACGCAGGTAGCCGATATGGCGGATGGCTTCGGTTCGCGACCGCTCGGTCAGTCGAGCGGCGTCTACCGGGCCCAAAAAGGGGACAATTCGGTCGTGCACCCAGCCCGCCACTCCCTGGTCGAGAGCGAGCGTTGCGACTTGTCGAGAGCCGGCCAGCTGGCAAAGCTCTTGCAGGTCGGCGCCGGCGATGTCCCACTGCACTGCGGCGGCGAGGGCCTGGCGTGCAGCTCTGGCCGGGCGACTATTACCGGTCGTGGGCCCCGTGCCCCCGGGCTTCGGTGCCCTCAGAGCCATTAAATAAGGATAGCCGCCGGCCCCGGCAGTGCCCCTTTGCGCACACCGTTGCCCTGGTCACAGTGCCTTCAATGCGCTAAGCGCGCAAATATGCACAATAAGTGGTGCGAGCGCTGCTGCCCTCACCGCGGGCGTTGAGGCAAGAGCGTGGCGCGGCATTCCCACATGAGGGCCCTTCGGGCCAGCTATGTTTTCTCCTGCTGTATTGGCACGCCAGGATTGTTCGCCGGCTGTGGCGGAGCGCCGGGGATGCAGGAAGGAAGGGACCAAGTGACTTCGTCAATTCGGTACAGGCTCAGGCATAGGGGTCCCGCCGCGCTCATCGTGTCTCTCCTGATGGTGCCAAGCTTTTTCCTCGCCACAATGTCCGGGGACGCAAGTGCTACATCCGGTGTAGCGGTGGACTGTTCGCTTTACAACCCCCCCGGGGTGACGGTGGACGTCGCCCGTGGGGTGGCGACGATAACTCTCGCCTCGAACTGCAGTATTCACTCGGTCTATTACTTCGCCAGCTACAGCGCTCAGTCAAATAACCCCATTGGGTGGGAACCGGCCGATTATCCCCAGTACCTGTATGCCGTGACTACATGGAGTAACCCCGCCGGCTCCCAGATCTCGGTGCCCCTCCCTTCGTCGTGCTGGCAGCTCGATCTGGTTTGGGGCCCTCGCCCTGCACCGGTGGTGCCATCCACCCTGACGTGGTCCCTCACTGCCGGTGGCTCCACGGGTTACCAGATAAAGAACTTTGTATGGGGCTACAACGGCCCTGAGGGTGAGTGCACCCCGGGCACAACCACGACGACTACGACGACTACGCCCACCAGCACCACGACGTCAACCACGACGCCGACGAGCACGACAACGACGACCACGCCGACGAGCACGAC
>DASSZK010000203.1:0-6849 GCA_035702845.1 Acidimicrobiales bacterium | reverse complement strand
ATCGTGCTCGTCGGTACCGGTTCGGAGGTCCAGCTCTGCGAAGGTGCAGCGGAGAGGTTGCGCCAAGAGGGCACTCACGCCCGGGTGGTGTCCATGCCTTGCTGGGAGCTGTTCGAGGACCAAGACGAGGCCTACCGCCGGGACGTGCTCGGCCATGGTGCACCGGTACTGGCAGTCGAGGCGGCATCGAGCTTTGGATGGGCACGGTGGGCAGACGCCACGGTTTCACTCGATCACTTCGGTGCCTCAGGTCCCGGGGAGGAAGTACTGGAGCACTTCGGCTTCACCATCGACAACGTCACCGAGAAGGCCCGTGCCCTTCTCGGCAAGTCCCTAAACGACCAAGAGGAGAACAAATGACCCGCCTTCACCAGCTCTACCAGGAGACGGGCCAAAGCCCGTGGATCGACAACCTCTCACGCGACGCCATCCGCAGCGGGCGCCTGGCCAACACCGTCGATGAAGGCATCCGGGGCGTGACGTCGAACCCAACCATCTTCCAAAAAGCCATGACCGGTACCGATATCTACTCCGCCGACTTCGCCCGCTTGATCGAGGGCGGTTCGGTGGAGCAGGCGTTCTGGGAGATGGCCACCGCCGATGTCACAGCGGCCCTTGAGATCCTCCACCCGCTTTACGAGCAAAGCGGCGGTGCCGACGGCTTCGTCTCTCTCGAGGTCTCGCCCCGCCTGGCCTACGACACGGAAGGCACCATACGCGACGCCCGCCACTTCCACGAGACGATCGACATGCCCAACCTCATGGTGAAGATCCCTGCGACCGAGGCAGGCGTGCCCGCTGTCCGCCAGATGATCTCAGAGGCAAGGAGCATAAACGTCACGCTCATATTCAGCCTGGAGCGCTACGACGCCGTGATCGAGGCGTACATCTCAGGCCTGGAGGAGCTGGCGAGCAAGGGTGGCGACCTTTCACGAGTGCACAGCGTGGCGTCGTTTTTCATAAGCCGGGTCGACACTGAGGTGGACCGCAGGCTCGAGCGCAGCGGCCACCCGGCGATCGAGTCCCTGCGTGGCCGGGCGGCGGTCGCCCAAGCCAAGCTCGCCTACCAGTTGTTCCGCGAACGTTTTTCGGGGCCGCGCTGGGATGCACTGGCGTCCGCCGGTGCCCATGTGCAGCGCCCACTGTGGGCCTCCACTTCCACCAAGAACCCGGCCTACCCGGATCTGTTGTACGTGGACACCCTCATCGGGCCCGACACCGTCAACACCATGCCCGACGCCACCGTCGAGCACTTCAAGGACCACGGCACGGTTGCCCGGACCGTCGACCAAGGGGTGGACCAAGCACGCCAGGACTTGGACAACTTGCACGAGGCCGGTATCGACATGCACGAGGTGTCGCGCCAGCTCGAAGAAGAGGGCGTGGCCGCCTTTTCCAAGAGCTTCGACGAGCTCGTCCAGGCTCTCGAGGACAAAGCCAATGAGGTTTCGGCTGGGGGCGGGGGCAGCGCCGCATGAGCGCACACGCCGCGGCGCTACCCGCGAACACACTTGCCGAGGGCTTGGACACGGTACGCCGGGCCCCGCCCGGCGTCCTGGTCGTCTTCGGTGCCTCAGGCGACCTCACCCACCGCAAACTGCTCCCTGCCCTGGAGCGCCTCTCGCGCCGCAGGCTCCTGCCCGCGGCTTTCGCCATCGTCGGGGTCGCCCGCACCGAGATGTCCGATGACGAGTTCCGAGATCTCATGGCCGATGCCGTGCCCAATGCCGGCCCCGGATGGAGCGAGATCATAAAAAACAGCGCCTACATTGCCGGGGAGTACGCCCACCCCGACACGTTCAGTGCTCTGCGGGACAAGTTGCAAGAGATCGAGGCGAACCTCGGGACGGGGGCAAATCGCACCTACTACCTGGCAACTATCCCCGAGGTTTTCGGCGAGGTGGCACGGGCCCTGGGGAGGGTCGGGCTCAACAAACCGGAACCTGGGGGCTCAGCTCGCCTGGTGATCGAAAAGCCGTTTGGGCGTGATATCGATACAGCCCGCCAGCTGGACGCTGCTCTTCACGAAGTCTTCGAAGAGGACCAGATATACCGGATCGACCATTACCTTGGTAAAGAAACGGTGCAAAACGTACTGGCCCTGCGCTTCGCCAACGCTATCTTCGAACCCTTGTGGTCGCGCAACTACATCGACCACGTGCAGATAACTGTGGCAGAGACCGTGGGCGTGGAAAAGCGTGGGAACTTCTACGAAACTGCCGGTGCGTTGCGCGACATCGTGCAGAACCACGTCATGCAGGTGCTCTCGCTGACCCTGATGGAGCCCCCGGGGTCCATCGACGCCCAAGGCATCCGTGACGAAAAGGTCAAGGCTCTGCGCTCGGTTGTGGTCCCCAAGCCTGCGGAGATCCCCAACATCGCCGTGCGAGCCCAATACGACAGCGGATGGGTCGAAGGCAACGCCGTCCCCGGTTACCGCCAAGAGGACGGTGTAAGCCCCCAGAGCCAGACCGAGACCTACGTGGCGCTCAAATTGGCGTGTGACAACTGGCGCTGGGCGGGTGTGCCCATATATGTGCGCACGGGCAAGCGGTTACCCAAACGTGTCACCGAGGTTGCCCTCCAGTTCAAGGCGGTTCCCCATCTGGCGTTCCCCCAAGATGCGGCCAGGGGACTGAACCCGAACGCGCTCGTGATGCGGATACAGCCGGACGAGGGGGTCACGCTGCGGTTCGGGGCCAAGGTCCCGGGCCAGGCTTTCATGGTGCGCGACGTGCTCATGGACTTCTCTTACGGCGCAGCGTTCTTAGAGGAGCCGCCCGACGCCTACGAGCGCCTGCTCCTCGATGCCATGGTCGGAGACCCGACGCTTTTCATCCGCAGTGACGAGGTCGACACGGCATGGACCATCGTCCAACCTCTTCTCGACACGTGGGGCTCGGGGGGTGCTCCCCTGTCGGGTTACGCCTCGGGGACCTGGGGCCCGCGCCAGGCAGACACGCTCATTGAGCGTGACGGGCGCCAGTGGCGGGTGCCGTGAGCGGCACTGGGAAGCCGGCCAACCTCGACCTGGCACCTGCCGCACCGGCGGGCACGCCGGAGGGGTCTGTGCCCCAGCCGGCGAGGGAAGCTCAGCCCGTCCACACTTGGGAAAAGACCAACGCCGGGCTTGGCGAGGTCATAGAGGCTCTGCCCGATCTGCGGCGCCAGTCTGCCGGCCAGGAGACTGCCACCCGTACGGCGGTCATGACGCTGCTCATGGTCACCAGCAATGCCGACGACTCAGAGGACTGTTTGGCCTCGGTGAGGTCGTTGGGCGCCCACCACCCCTGCCGCGTCGTGGTGCTTCGCCCTGAGCCCGACACCATCCCTGGCTTGGACGCCAGTGCGTCTTTGTGGCGCGCCGACCCGCCATCGCGAGAGGCCCACCCGGTGCTCTTCGAAGAGGTGCAGCTGCGCGTGCGTGGGCAGGCAGCTTCGCACCTGTCGTCCATTGCCGGCCCGTTCGTCCTCGCCGACCTGCCTGCGGTCATGTGGTTCCCCGGCGCCCTTCCCGATCCCGCCGACCCGCTGCTCAAGCTGGCCAACGCCATCGTCGTGGACACCCGCAACCTTGGGCCGTCCAGATCCGACTTGGCCCACGCCTACCGCACACTGCTCGAACTGGCCAACCACCAACCCGTGGTGGACCTCTCGTGGGTCAGGTTGCAGCCGTGGCGCGAGCTACTGGCGGGCCTCTTCGAGCCTGAACGAAGCCGCCATTTCCTCCAGGATGTAAATGCGGTGCACGTCAAGGGGAAACTGGGCCCCCGCCACATGCTCGGAGGATGGCTCATGTCCCAACTCGACCTCCGGACGCGCGAACTGCACCTAGAGGACGCCAAGCACGTGGACATAGTGGTCGAGGCGAAGCACGCCGACGAGACAGGTACGTTCCAGGTAAGCCGGGACGCGGGATCGAGAGCGGTATGGGCAAAGGCGACCCTTTCTGGCGGGACGTCCCACAGCCAGGCCCTGCCCCTGCCGGACGATTCGCTGACCTCCGCTCTCGCCGGAGCCGTGTCGAACCTGCGAGCTGACAAAGTCTGGGAGCACGCTCTGGTCGCGGCTGCGACCTTGGCGTCGTGAGCCGGTAGGGTCTAGCCCGTGAACGGAGAGCTCGTCATCGTCGACGACGTACCGGGGGCTTTCGCCCAAGAGGTCATCAAGGCCTTCCAGGCACGCCCGGGCGAGGAGTTCGACATCGCACTTTCGGGAGGCAACACGGCGCGCGCTTGTTACGAGCGCCTCGCTGCCGAAGGTGCCCATGTCATCGACTGGCTCGTCGTCAACTTCCTATGGGGAGACGAGCGCTGCGTACCACCCGACGACCCCGACTCCAACGAGCTCATGGGACGCCAGGCGCTGCTCGAACGCGTCGGGGCCGCAAATGCCGTTTACCCCATGCGTTGCGACGAGAGCCTCGACGGTTACCAACTGCGCCTTGGAGAGCTGGGCCAGCTCGACCTCGTCCACCTGGGCCTTGGTCCAGATGGGCATACCGCCAGCCTCTTCCCTGGCAGCAAAGCGCTCGATGCCGACCCCGGCCAGCTGGTCACGTACAACGAGGACCCTACCGGGCGCAACAAACACCCACGCATGACGCTCACGTACGCCGGGATATCGCGCGCTCGGCTGGTGATCTTCACCGTCGAGGGCGAGGCCAAACGCGAGGCCATGGAAGCCGTCTACGCCGGGGCAGACCTGCCTGCAGCGCGGGTGACTGCCGGACGAGTGCTGTGGCTGGTGGACCGGGCGGCAGCGCCCCGATCCCTTTGACAGCCCGATCCCTTTGACAACGTCCGTCCCGGGCCAAAACCGCCCGCATTCCACTGGCGACGCCGAGCTCGACCACCAACTACACGCCCTGCTCGATCGCGCTGGGGCGGCGTCGAACCGCGACCAGCTCATGGACATGTTGGTCACAGTGCTGGCGTTGGCCCAAGGCCAACCCGACCGACTGGACCTGAAGATCGCCAATGCGGCCCTGCGAGAAATGTACGACGGCTTCCAGGTCTTCGCCCCCTACCGCTCGGTCCGCAAGATCACGATGTTCGGTTCCGCCCGCACCCTGCCGAGCGACCCTCTGTACGCGCAGGCGCGGGACCTGGCCTCCAAGTTGGCAAGCCTCGGGTGGTCCACAGTCACGGGAGCGGGGCCTGGCATCATGGCCGCAGGACTGGAGGGCGCCGGCCCCGAGCACAGCTTCGGTATAAACATCCGCCTACCCTTCGAGCAATTGGCCAACCAGTTCATCGTCTCTGACCCCAAGCTCGTTTCGATGAAGTACTTCTTTACCCGCAAGCTCCTTTTGGTGAAGGAATCTGACGGGTACGCCGTCCTGCCTGGCGGTTTTGGCACGCTCGACGAGTCTTTCGAGCTGTTGACCCTTTTGCAGACGGGCAAGGCGCAGCCGGCACCGGTGGTTTTCCTCGAGGTGCCGGGCGGCAGTTACTGGCAGGCGTGGGAACGTTTCGTCACCGAGGAGGTCGCCGCCCGCGGCCTGATCTCGGCGGAGGACTCCAACTTCTACCTCGTAACCGACGACGTCCTCGACGCTGCGGGCGAGATCATGGGCTTTTACCGCAATTACCACTCGCTTCGCTGGGTGGGCGACCGCCTCGTCATCCGCCTGCTGGCCCGGCCCACGTCAGACGAAGTGGCAGCGCTGTCCGAGGAGTTCTCCAGTATCTGCCTCACCCCTGGCATCGAGCTCCTTGAAGGGCCGCTGCCGAGCGAGGTGCGCGAAAACGACCACACCGACCTGGCTCGAGTGGCGTTGCCCTTTGACCGGATGTCCTACGCGCACCTCAGGCGCTTGATCGATGCGCTCAACTGCCTGGGCAGCGCTCCCCCGCCGCTCCCCGGCCTACCGGTCCCTGCCTGCCAGCGGGCTAGAGCCTGAGGCATTCAGAACTGTCGTAGTTGCCTACCCTGCTGTGGTGCGCAGCCCTGTTTTAGGCGTGCCACGCTCTTGCGGGCACACATTGCCCAGCTCGCTATCTATGGCCGCGACCACCCGCCGGCACGCCTCACCCAGCGCGGTCAGCTCGTCGTCGGTGAGCACGTCCACGAACCAGCGGCGCACGGCGTCCACGTGGCTTGGAGCTGCCGCCCGGATGGCTTCCCAGCCCGTCGGGGTGACCCTAACGGTGGCCCCTCGCCGGTCGGCGCCGCAGCGCTTCTTGTCCACCAACCCGCGCTCGGCCATCCTCTTCACCTGGTGGGAAACCCGGCTCTTTTCCCAGCCAAGCATCTCGCCCAGCTGGAAGACCCGCAGCTCTCCCTCGGCCTGGTCAGTCAGCGCAACCAGGACCACGTAATCCTGGGCGCTCAACTCCGAATGTTGTGCCAGGTCATGCCCCACTGCCCCATTGAGCCTGGCCTGCATGACCTGGAAACTGCGCCACGCCGTTTGCTGGCTCTCGTTCAGCCAGCCGCGAACGGGCACCGCTGCCGGTAGGTCTTCTCCGGGTTCGTGTCCACGCCCAGCCATGTTGCTATCCTACGGGAATAGTTGACGTATCCACCATGTTGTACAGATCAGCACGAACGTGGAGCTGTGAAAATACAGTTACCCATACAGCTCGTCGACAGGCTCGCAACACCCGACTTCACAGGAGGCACACGCCATGTCCATCACCGATCCGGCCACCAACGCAACGCCGTCCGCCACCACCCCGGCCTCCCTGACCGGCAACTACACACTGGACAAGTCCCATTCGCGCATCGGCTTCTCTGCCCGCCACGCCATGGTCACCAAGGTCCGTGGCGCCTTCAACGAGGTAGAGGGCTCTGGCTACTTCGACGCCGAGAACCCCGCCAACTCCCGGGTCGAGCTGACCATCC
>DASSZK010000140.1:0-8281 GCA_035702845.1 Acidimicrobiales bacterium | reverse complement strand
CTGATGAACCGCCTGGCGGCTCTTGACCCCGAGGATCTTCGCAGCTTCGGCGACGTTCACGTGCCCGCCGGTAGCTGTGTGGAGAGTGGCTCTGGTGGCCGCGAGCTGGGCAAGCTCCGCTCCGAAGCTGGTTGGGTCCTTAAGACCACTTAGCGTCGCTGCCAGACCGAGCTGGCCCGCTGCTTTGGCAAAACCAACCACAACAGCCGCTATGGCTGGTGGTAGAGCCTGTGCCGCCTTGGCAGGCGTCTTTCCAACGTAGTCCCGCCGCTTTTTAGTCACGCTCCCTGCGTCAATCGACCGCGTCGCCTTAGCGCCGCTCGCGTTGCCACGGTTTCTTGTCGACACCATGGAGACAGCGAGCGGGTCGCCTGCGCGGACCTTTGGCCGACTGTCGACGATAGCGGTCGTTACTGCCATGACCACATTCTATCAGGTACGTCAACGGCGTCAACGACCCGTCAACCAGGTCAACATGGTCAGACCACACGGAGTTCTGCACTATGCAGGCCGTGGAGCCGGCGCGATTGCGCGCCGGGCTCAGGCCGGTGGCAGTTGGGTAGCGAGCCGCCCTGCGATCTCTGTAATCCGTCGTTCGTCCAGGGGGCCGGGCCGCAAGAGCAGGTCGGCCAGCACGGCGCGCCAGCACACGACGACGCCCTTAACCATCCACGGTCGGCGGTCAAACAAACCGATCGTCGCGTCGACGAAGCACAAAGCTCCTCGAACTACAGCATCCCCCAGTAGGTCAGCGCATACGTCGTGGACGGCCTGGACCTGCCACGCCATGTCGTCGACCAACCTGGTCTCGTCTCGCCCTCCAACAATGAGACGCTCATCTCTACTGAGGAAGCCGCCTTTGTCCCGGAGCTCGAGCCTCTTGCCTGCTCGGACCTTGGTATCGATCACCCATACTGCCGCTGGGGTAATGGCGATATGGTCGATGTTGCTCCGGCTACGGGGCTTGCGTCGGTCGTGGAGGACAATGATGCCCGGAACCCCCTCGAGCAGCTGGCCGACCTTCTGCTCACCCGGAGCACCGGCCACCCAGGCCCGGACGTGCTGAGGTGCAGGCTGAACTCGGACCTTGGGAGTCACTGCGGCCCTGAGACGGCCTAGGACCGGCTGCTCGGTCTTGACCTGCACCCGCCATGCTTGGTCGGCGGCGACGCGCTCCTCTTGCAGCTTGCGGTGACGCTCGGATCTCCTCTGTGCCTCGCGAGTGACCGATCGACCTGGGGAGCCGCGGTCCAGTGCCGGCGGGGTTACCCTCGCCTCCGCCTGTTCTGGCGAAGACCATGCCGCCGGTAGCGGTGCGAGACAGGACAAGCAGGTGACAGTCTTGGTAACGCTGTCCCAAGAGGCCCGTTCGCCAACTGCGATGGGGGTGCCGCACGACGCGCAGGCGTCAGGCCGCCGCAGGGCCAAGACCTTCACCCGACAGCTATCGGCGAAATGCGCTCTCGCCTAAACAGGAGGCTGCGGCTCGTCCGCTACCGACAGGGTGCGCGATGACCTGCGGCACACAGGGGGACAGGAGCTTTGTTCGATCAGGTAGCGATCCGCAGGTTCGAGTGTCCCGAGCGCCGGGTTTCGTTCGAAGAAGACGGTGACCATGAAGAGGTGCCCAACCTGCGTCGGTGACTACCGGGTGCCTCGTTCGTTGACCACCTGACCGGCGTCATCACGGCGAACGACACGTCCCGGCTTGGTGACTGACAAGGCTGTACGACCTACGAGCATGTGCCCGAGGCGGGTCGTCGGAAAAAACCCGCGACGCAGTGCACGCCGCTGGTGTTGCCGTCTCCGTTCGGACGGTCCCTATGACCCACCAGTGCGGCCGGCCGCTACGGTCGGCGTATTGCCAGCGGCGGCTAGTGACGGTGGCGCCGACAGTTATGGCTTCGTTGGGGGTCTGGGTGCCCCGGATCCTGTGCAACTTTTTGTGCAACAATTGGCGCCAAAGCACCCCCTGAGGGGCCATTCAGACCGAATCTGAACAAATAAAAGGCCTGCTCAGGCCACCTGTAACCATGTAGATCGTCTCTTCTGGGCTGACTGTAAATCTGCCGGCTAGCGCCTACGGAGGTTCGAGTCCTTCCCGGCCCACACCTTCTGACCAGCTCTTTTACTGAGCCGGTCTCCTGCCATTACCCGCTGGTACCCTCGTCCGTGCAACAACCGGTCTGTGCAACTCAGCTGTGCAACAGGGTGTGCGACTGAGGCTCTGACGGGGAGAGGACTATCCGTGGCCAGAGGCACTCCGAGTAAGACGTGGGCGGCTCTGGCAGGTCCACGGGGGCGGGGGTGCGGCAAGTGCCGTCAGCGCGGCGCCCCGCCTGTCGGAGAGGGCGAGAGGGATCTGCCACCTTGAGATCTGAGGGAGCCAGGATAGCCATATTATTGGGACGCCGAACAACGACAAGGTCAGCGGCTCGATCCTTCTGGTCCGCAGACCGAGCGCGCGCTGGCAAGGCGCTGCGGGCGGAACGTCATCGGTCCCTTGGCGAAGCGGACCCTGAGCCTGCTACTGGAGGGCGCCTCACTCGTAGACGGCCACGACATTCGTCCCTCTCCGGGCGTTTAGTGTTGGTTTAGAGCGGACTTTAGAGCCGGGCAGCGTGGCTGCTCAGGATGCAGGAAGGCTTTAAAGGCTCCGTTCATGTCACTCAACTCGGAGAGACCAGAAGGCACGTGGGTCATTTCGGCTGTGACCGCTCCACGAGATAAGGCCGGCGTCTTCGAGCGCACGGAGCTGCTTGAGCACCAGAGGTCGTGACCGGCCGATGGCTTCGACGGCCTCGCCGGTGCTGATGCGACCAGCCTCCCGGACAAGCCGGAGGAGGTTGCGCGCCCCTGGGGGGAGCCGGTCCTCCAACGCACGGTCGAACGGTGCAGAGGACAAGGTTACCCTGACACTCCCCGATGTCTGGTGGTAGAGCGGGTCGGCGAGCCCTGCGAGGCGCATTTCCTCGAACATGCGTCGGATCCCTTCGCCGAGCTCTTGGCCGAAGGCAAGGTCGGCACATACCCGGGCAATACGGGGGTTCCGCGCGAACCGGGTCACTTCCAGCGGGTCACGCGCCTCGGCGATCCCCGGGAACCGCCCCGGGCTTTCGACCTCGAGGCGGTCGTCGAAGATCTCGATGCGGACGTGGTCACCGCTGACGCTGTACGAGCGGTGGACGACAGCGTTCACGAGTGCTTCGAGCCAGGCGTCTTGCGGGACGAGCCCCACCCGTTCGAAGCGCCCACTGGCCCCGAGCGCCCGTCGTGCCGGCATCCGCTCGAAGACCGCTTGTCTCGCCTCCACCAGCTGTTGCGGGATGGGCCCCTCAAGCCGGACGTCATCTACCAGCCGCTGACGGGCCCCGCTCCCCCTCTCGGTGCCCTGGTAGCGCAGGACCCGTACCGAAGCCTCAGGGAACCAGCTCTGCGGGTGCTCGGCGAACATCAACACGGCGCCCACGGTGAGCTGGCCTGCTCGCGTCACGAGCCCTCGCGCCCGAAGGAGGCGCTCGGGGTCGGATGACTTCACTGCCTCGGCGTACGACAGGACCAGTTCTTGGTCTAGGTCCGCGTACCTGGCTCCGTCGACCGCGGTGCTCTCGAAGGTGGCTTGCCCCTTGTCATATAGGAGCTCCTGGCGCTGGCTGAAACTGAGCCGACGGTTCTCGTCGCCAACTCGCAAGAACACCTCGTCCCGCTGGTTGGCGTGCACCTTCTCGCTCGTCTCCACCTCCATCAACAACAGGTGGTCGGGAGAGCCCTTTTGGTTGACGCAGTCGATGAGCCTCGTCCTGGCCGGAACGGCCGGCACCGTGAAGTCGAGAGCACACTGCTGCCAGGCAGGGACGCGCTCGATAACTTGGTCGGTGCCCTCGATTTGGCCGTTCCACAGGCCCACCACGATGAGGCCACCCTCTGCGTTGGCGAACCCGATAATGGAGTTGGCGAGGTCCTGGGGCGATACCCGGTTGCTCTTCCGGTCGAACCACTGGTCTTCGTGGAGAGCGAGCAGGGCCTTGCCCCGGTCCTTGAAAGGTAGAGCCACCGCCTGCTCCGCAGCTCCCGTCGACATGGACCTACTATAAACTATTTAGAGTTGATGAGAGAAGCGGCTCACTCGCACCTTGGCATTTCAGGGCACGCCGATGAATCCACCCTTCCAGACGGAATTGCTCAGAGGGTCTCGACTTCGTAGATGAGGCTCTGAATACCCGGGCAGAGCCTCGCCAGTTCGTCGACGTCTCGGGCCGTCGCCTGGCCGAGAGCTGAGGAGAAGTCACGTCGGAGACTGCCCATGTCGTCCCACTCGAGCACAGCCACCAAGAAGAACCTTTCCTCGCCTCGGACCGGCGACGCGTTCCTGCTAACCGTATAGCTGCGCAACCCTGGTAGCTGCTTCGCCAGCGGGACGTGGACGTCGAAGTAGTGGCGTTCGAAAGCCTCTCGGTCCATCGGCTGCGGGTAGAGCACCAAGAAGCGCACCATGCCCAGAGCGTAGGTCATCTTACTTCGATGATGCAAGTGATCTGTTATCATGTCGGTGTGAAGCGGCGGGACCGCAAGTCGCACTGCCCAGTGAACGTGGCCCTCGAGACCTTCGGCGACCCTTGGACGCTGCTCGTGGTCCGAGACATTGTCTTCCACGGCAAGCACACCTTCGGTGAGTTCTTCGCTTCGGCCGAGCGGGTCACCACGAGCGTCTTGGCCGACCGCCTTGCCTCGCTCGTAGCGGCGGGCATCTTGACCAAGCACCCCAGCGCCACCGACGGCCGCAAGGAGTGCTACCGGTTGACGGACAAGGGGCTCGGGCTCATCCCGGTGCTCGTGGAGATGGCCAACTGGTCCATCGGCCATGACCCTCTGGTACCTGCCAACCCTCACTGGCTGGCGAAAGTACAGTCAGACCGGGACGGGCTCTACCAGCTCATCCGCAACACGGTGATGGCCGGCGGTTCGGTGTTCTGCGGAGAGCACAATGTGATCGAACAACTTTCTCAGGGAGGCTAAAGCTGACCGCAGTTGCGCCCCGCCCTCGCCGCGCTCTTCGCCATGGAACCTGCTCGCAGGCCAGGGAATTTACTGAGCATGGTTCAAAAGCTGGCCGGTGGCCGCTTGAGGTGTTTCGCTGTAGTCGCCATCGCTGTCGGCGCACTGCCCGTTTTGGGCGGGGTGGCGAGCGCGGCTCGGTTCGCACACGGATCGGTGCCGGCGAGCATTGTGGGCTCGGCTCGGAGAGGTTTGCCAACGCCGTGTGGAGGTTTCGGTAGCCCCGCGCCGAGCTCGCTGCCGCAGTTTGTCAGCGCCATCGACTTCGCCAACCGCGACGTGGGGTGGGCTGTGGGGAACCAGATCTGGGCGACGAGGAACGGCGGCCGGACGTGGCAGGCACAAATGGGCGCCGGGGCCAACTTGACCGCCCTTGACGTCCTCAGCCCGGACAGAGCCTGGGCTTTCAGCGTCCAGCCGCCTTCGATGTACTCCACGGCCGACGGTGGGAGGCACTGGTCGCAGCTCCCAGAGCCGCCAGAGCAGATCGACTCCGTCCAGTTCGTGAGCCCCATGTCCGGCTATGCAGTCGCCGGCGGAACGCCGATCGGTCCGGCAAATATGCCCCAGTGCGGCGGCATCCTGCTTGCTACATCGAACGGTGGTCGCAGCTGGCACCAGCGGCCATCACCGCCCAACGTCCAGAGTGCGTGCTTCTCTGACCGCTCTCACGGATGGCTCTCTGCTGCGTCTGGCCAGCACGCGGATATATATGCCTCGAGCGACAGCGGCCGTAGTTGGGTTCTTGCCTTGCCCGCACCACTGGGCCGGCGAGTACCGGATGGTGCTCAGACTGGAGCTGCCCTGGCACAGCTGCAGTGCGCACAAGGCGCAGTCTGGGCGGTTTACACAGGGTTCGGTGCGGCAATGTCCCACGTGCCGTGGTTCGCTTATCACGGCTCCGCCGATGGGTGGCAGCCCGTATTTTCCGAGGGCTACACAGAGGTGGGGCTTAGCGCCAAGTTCGCGTACACCGCCCCAGCGGGTTATCCGGGGCCTTTCAGCGCGCTGAGCGCCACAAGCGCCGTGTTCCTTGGCGACAACGTGGCGTCGTCTCCGGTCAGCACCGTAATAGACCTCGCCACGGCTTCCGGCCGGCAATTACGCAGAGCCGGCGTCGACTCCGACGTGACGGACGTTACCGGCGTGGCGTTTACTTCCTCGGCGGACGGTTGGATATCCGGCGAGCACGTGAGCGCGAGCTGCGCAAACCAGACCGGGCCGTCGTGCCCTTGGGTCATCGACCGGACCGTCGACGGCGGAGCAAGGTGGAGGCGGGTGTTCTCGTACACACCCTGAGCAATGCCCTGTGCCCCTAACGCCCGGCACCATCCCCGTCAGCGCCGGGGGAAAGGCGTGCGTGTGAGGAAGAATAATACCCTTCGCAACGCCCGGCCCAGGGGCCAAAATGGCAACTATGTCGGCAGGTCACCCTAAGACGCGCATCGAGATCCGCCCCGCCACCGGAGACGACCTCGATGCCATTGTCGACCAGACCTGGGAAGTCGCCGAAGAGGGCCGCTGGATAGGCAGGGAAGTGCCCTTTGACCGAGGCGAGCGCCGTGACCGCTTGGCCGCTGCCGTCTCCAGCGGTACCTCGTGCCTCTTGGTGGCTCTGGCAGGCAGCGAGGCGCCAGAGATGGCCGGCCACATTTGGATGTCGGTCCAGCCCTATGGCGTCGCCGACTTTGGGATGTTGGTCGTACAGCGTTGGCGGCACCACGGGGTTGGGACGGCGTTGCTCGACGCCGGCATTTCGTGGGCGCGCCAGACCGGGGTGCATAAGGTGTCGCTGGAGGTGTGGCCGCACAACGAGGCGGCGATCGCCCTGTACCGCAAGGCCGGCTTCGTGGAAGAAGGGCGTAAGGTGCGCCATTACCGCCGGCGCAATGGCGAGCTATGGGACTCCATATTGATGGGCCTGCATCTCTGAGCGCTAGCGTCGCACCGGATGAGCACCATCGACAGCTTGACCAAGAACCGCCAGTCTGAAAGTACTCTTCGGGCCATGGTGGAGCGGGCTTACGGCTTGGCCGAGGTGCCCTTGGGACATGGCTGGGCTGTCGAGCTTGGCAACGGCTGGTTCAACGTGGCCTATCGCATCCGGCTGCGCAGCGCGAGGCAGGTCGTTGTGAAGATCGCCCCGGCGCCCGGTGTGGAGGTGTTGACATACGAGCGCCGCGCCATGGCTACCGAGCTGGCTGCCTTGGACCTGGTGAGGCGGCACACGAGCGTGCCCGTACCCGAGGTCCACTTCGCAGACCACAGCGGAGATCTGTGCGGTTCGAGTTACTTCTTTATGACTTATGTCGACGCCGACAACCTGGAGCTCATAAAAGGCTCGCTCGCTCCCGAACTACGGGCTTCCTACCAGGCCAAACTCGGCGCCGCCAACCGGGAGCTCAACTCGCTACGGGGGCCCGGGTTTGGGCCGCTACTGGCGCCTGATGCGCAAAGCTGGCGTGGCGTGTTCGCCGGCATGGTCGAAGACGTGTTGGCAGACGGCGAGCGCCGCCGGGTCGACATCGGCTGGGACTACGACACAGTACGCAAACTGGTGGCCGACGAGTCTGCTTGCCTCGACGCCGTAACCGAACCCTGCTTAGTCGAGTGGGACCTCTGGGATGGCAACGTCATGGTCCGAGACGGCGAGATCGTCGGCATCATCGACCACGAGCGTGCCTTTTATGGCGACCCGCTGATCGAGTTCGGCTTCATCGCAACGCAGTTGGAGGCTTTCGGGGACCCGGGCGACTTCCTGCGTGGGTATGGTAAACAATCGTTGTCCGAGGGCGAGGCGATGCGCCGGCGCCTGTACTGCATCCACCTAGGGTTGGTGCTGGCCATCGAGCCTTCCTACAGGTGTTACCCCAGCCCTGGGCCCGCCCAGTGGGGAAGGCGGGCATTAACCGTCGCTATGGGCCTGCTCCGCCGCCGCCCCAGCGGGTAGGGCTAACCCCACCTACGCCGGAGGCTGGCCGGGCCCGAAAGACGCCCCCTAGCGGTATTCCGTGCCGGCTCTGCGCGCCGTAGGGTTTTGACCAATGATCACATCGCACTCGTTGACCAAGCGCTACGGCGCCACGACGGCAGTGGACAGCCTCACCTTCGAGGTGCCACCGGGGATGGTGACCGGTTTCCTCGGGCCTAATGGCTCAGGCAAGTCCACCACCATGCGGATGATAATGGGCCTCGACCTGCCAGACTCTGGGTCGGCGCTCATAAA
>DASSZK010000135.1:0-5264 GCA_035702845.1 Acidimicrobiales bacterium | reverse complement strand
CTATAGCGCTGTACAGGGCGATCTGGCCGATCTTCCACCAGCCGTATGCGTTGAGCAACATGCCACGGAGGCTTGTTCCCTGGAACACGGTCTGCTCGACGGCCTTGAGCTGGGTCGCCTCGGCACTGCCCGGCTTGGCGGCCATGGCTGCCGCACTTACCTTGGCGTAGACGCCCCCGTAGGGCATCTCCGAGAGGTGCACGGCGATGAAGTGGTCGGCGTAGGCCTCAGCTTGGGCGCCCGTCTGAAGTCGCTGCCCGGCGTACTGCGATACCGAGGGGATCATCGACGGAGTGATCTCGGTGCCCGCCTTGGCGTGGGCAAAGGCAGCAGCGGGGGGGAAGGTTATGTCTTGGGACCTGAGCTGGTTCGTCACTGTGTTGTTGCTGTAGCTGTAACCCCAGAAGGCCAGAGCGCCCGCGGCGATCAGTATGACCGTCAGCAGTACGCCGGCTGCGCTGACTAAGGCATCAAATGACTTCCTGCGCATCGTTGCGTTCCTTTCGTCCGGGCCGCTTTGGTCCTCCGGGCCGTACTGGCCTGGTGGGCACCGGCCCCCTCGACCTGTTTGGTCTTATATTCAGCATGCGCCCGGCAACGGACCGCCTCTTAGGGCCAAATGTCCTGGCGTAGGTGCTCCAAAGTCACCCGCACCAGGGCCGTTGAACGCCATCGCGCAGGGCGCTCCAATGGACGCCGTGTGGCAGGGGACATAGCGCGGCACGGGACATAGCCCCGTGCGATGGGGCCTGGGGGAGCGACGCCATAGTCGGCCTACGCTGCAGGCGTGATCTTCGTGAGCGCGTCGCCTGCTGCGGACCAACATTTCACGGGTCAGGGCCATCCTGAGCGCCCTGGCCGGGTGGAGGCAGCGCTGGCCGGGCTTCGTGCCGCCGGCCTCGACCACGTTGTGGAGGTGCCGGTGCGAGAGGCCTCGCGCCAGGACCTCCTGCAGGTGCATGCGGCCGAGTACCTGGACGGGCTGGAGCAGTTGTGCCAAGCCGGCGGTGGGCGACTGGATGCGGACACGGTGGCCGCCCCGGGTTCGTGGAGCACGGCCCTGCGTGCTGTGGGGGGTGTCCTGGCCACCGTAGACGCACTGGAGCGCGCCGGCACAGGGACGGGGTTTGTGGCTCACCGGCCTCCGGGCCACCACGCCACGTCGGACCAGGCGATGGGCTTTTGCCTCCTCAACTCGGTCGCCGTGGCTGCCGCCACGCTTAGGGCCAGGGGGGAGCGCCCTTTGGTGCTGGACTGGGACGTGCACCACGGCAACGGCACCCAGGCCATCTTCTGGGACGACCCAGGGGTCCTCTACGTCTCGACGCACCAATGGCCCTTTTACCCGGGGACCGGGTCGGCGTCTGCGGTAGGCGGCCCTTCGGCCAGGGGCCTCACCGTCAATGTCCCCCTCCCCTCCGGTGCCACCGGGGATGTCTTGCGCTATGCGTTCGACGCGACGGTGGCTCCTGTGGTCGAGTCGTTCGCGCCGACCTGGGTTCTCGTTTCCGCGGGTTTCGATGCGCACCGCAACGACCCCTTGGCGGACTTGCGCCTCTCCGCAGGGGATTTCGCCGACCTGGCGCTCGCCGCTCGGGAGTGGCTTCCCAACCCGGCGCGCATGGTGCTCGTGCTGGAAGGTGGCTACGACTTCGACGCCCTCACGGCCAGTTGTGGTGCTGTTTTGTCCGCGTTGGAGGGAGGTGACTTCCGGCCCGAGGAAGCCACCTCGGGCGGCCCGGGCCGAGAGATGGTGGACGGCGGCCGCCGGGCTTGGGCTCGAGCGTGCGAGGGCGGCACCCCGGGCCCCGACGGAGCGTGAGCGGGGCCTGTTGCGCCCTTTTCTCAACTCGGTGAGCTCAGCTTCCGATAACCAACAGGCGCGAACACAACTCCCGGGAGCAGGGTGTAAGGCAGGCCAATGGACACAGAACTGGCGTATCGGCTGGTGCGCAAGTTTGCCTGGCCTGAAATAGAACTCGTCGAGGGGACAGAGGCGACCCTGTGGCCCGCGCCCAACGCCGAAGCAGCCAGTGCCCAGGAGCTACCCCCCAGCGAGAACGGCGTCGAAGCCGTCCTCTCGTGGGCGCGCTCCAAGGTCCTGCGTTTTGAGACGGCCTCACCTGAGCCATTGGCGAACACCTTGCTCGTAAGCACCCTCGCGGTCTCGGGGCCAGCCCATTTCGTCGTCCACAAGTCGTACCAAACAGGCTCCACTGCCGTGTGCGACCCCCCCGAAGAAGTGTTCGTTGTAGAACGCCGGGACCTTTTTCGGGTGGCGGTAGCGACGGATGTGGCGCTTAGTTGCCAAGGTGGGTCGCTGCCCGGGCTGAGCCTCGACTTCTCCGTGGGGGGCCTGCGGGCCGCTGTACCTCGTCCCCTTCCTGTTGGGGCCGAAGTCAAGGCGGAGGTGGCGCTTGGCGGTGGTCGCCGCGCGACCGTCCCTGCTCGTGTACGGCACTGCCGGCTCGGGGCTCCGGCGGTGGTGGGGCTGCAGTTCGAGCGGCTTGCTCCGGACATCGAGCGCCAGTTGACCCAGTTCGTCGGCACGCACCAGCGCCGGCTGATGCCCCGGGTGAGGGCAGTGGTGCCGATCGAGTACCGCTCGCACGGGCGAAACTTCCTGGAAGCCTTCGCCACCGAAGTATCGCCCGGTGACGTCGTCTTCTCTGCTCATGACAGCCACCGACCGGGCGAGCTGGTTGACGTCAAGATATACCTGAGCCACATCGAACACAGCTTTGGAGCCCATGTTCTTTCCAACGAAGAGCAGGGCGAAGAGGACGGTCCCCGAAAGCATGTGGTGCGCCTGTCGTTGGGCGAAGCAGCGCCCGATGTCGAGGCGCGCTTTCGCAAGGCCATAAGGGAACTGGCCATCGAGCGGATGACCGACCGCTGAGCGGGATGCCCCTACAGCGTCCGCATCAACTGGTAAACGCCGGCGAAGTCGTTGACGACCTTTTCCGGCACGGGGACGATCCCTCCGAGGCCTAGCGCCCCCCAAGCGATCTGGGCTGTGCGTTCGACTAGGGCAACGATGTGGAGCGTCTTGGCCGGGGTTGGCCCTACCGCCACCATGCCGTGGTTGGCGAGGAGCGCCGCCCCGCGTCCTTTCAGCGCTTCGACTGCATTTGCGCCCACTTGCCCACTCCCGGACATGGCGTAATCGGCACAGCGCGCTTCGCCGCCCACGTACATGGCGAACTCGTCGACACAAGCCGGGACCGGACGGCCGGCGCAAGCGAACATCGTGGCCCACACAGGGTGCGCGTGGATCACGCAAGCTATATCGTCGAACGCCTCGTAGCAGGCGAGATGCAAGGCGATCTCAGAAGTAGGGCTACGTCCTTGCGCTTGGCTCACCAATGCGCCGTCAGGTTGGACCACGACCAAGTCTTCGAGCGTCATCGCCTCGTAATCGACAGACGACGGAGTGCAAACGATGTTGCCGTCCTCCATCCGCGCCGAGATGTTCCCCGACGTTCCCTCCACTAGCCCTTTGCGGAGCATTTCCTTGGCCGTGGCCAGGACGGCTCCTGGAGCACCGGCAACACTTTTCATTCAAAGACCTCTCTTCATCCCTGGCGTGGCCCTTTGGAGCTGAGAACCTCGGGGTTGACTATGTGCAGGGGCATTTGCCCGGCGAGTAACCGCTCGATGTCGTCGGCGACGATCTGTGCCCCGCGCGCTTCGGTTTCCAAGGTGGCGCCCCCGATATGGGGGGTGAGGACGACATTGGCCATTGTGAGCAGCGGGTGACCGCCCGGGAGTTGCTCTCCTTCGAAATGGTCCAGGGCAGCGCCGGCTAGGTGGCCACTATGCAGGGCGTCGACCAAGGCGTCCATGTCGGCCAACTTGGCCCGTGCTGTGTTGAGAAAGATCGACCCCGGTTTCATCCGGGCGAACTGCTCCCGGCCAAAAGAGCCGATCGTCTCGGCTGTGACCGCCGCGTGAAGAGAAACGATGTCGGCGTCCGCGATCGCCGCCTGCAAGTCGCGTCCTGCGCCCTCCACGTAAGGGTCGTACGTCACGACTTGCATCCCAAGGCCCTCCAGGCGCCAGCGAAGGGCACGCCCCACTGCTCCGTAGCCGATCAGGGCGGCCTTGCGCCCGGCGATCTCCCAGCCACGGAAACGCTGGTAAGGGATGGTGCCGTCCCTGAAGACCTCGAGATGGCGGACATCGTCGTCGGCGGCCACGACTCTGCGGGCGACGGCGAGCAACAAGCACACGGCCAGCTCGGCGACCGCATCGGCGTTGCGCCCTGGGGTGCGAAGGACGGGGATGCCCGCTTTGGTTGCCCCCGCAACGTCGATGTTGTTGGGGTCGCCTCTGGTCGCCCCCAGCGCCACCAGCTCGAGGTCCCAGACCGGCCCGCTCACGAAGTCGGCCTCGACCACCACGATGTCTGCCCTCTCGGCCTGCAGGCGCTGCGCCAGGGCCGGGCCGTCGTAGAGCTTTAGCGGGTCCTGGTCTGTCCAAGGCTCGTGGATGATCTCGGCGAAGCGGGCGAGTTTGTCCAGCCCGGGACCTCGCATGGGAGCGGTGATGAACGCGCGGTGATTGGGGCGGCCCATGTCTGCAATATTGTCCCCCCATGACGGGAGCATCCCAATCCGCCTCAGGCAGTCCGCTCACGGTGGGGCTCGATATCGGGACGACCTCATGCAAGGCGGTGCTGGTGGACGACCACGGCGAGGTCTTGGGCCGCTGTCGTATGTCTTCGGGCCTGATCGCCGGTGAAGGGACCTTCCGCCACGACGCCGCCGAGAGCTGGTGGGAGCTCCCTCGCCGCGCCCTTGCGCAGGTAGCTGCCGGCTTTGGCGAGCGTATAGCCGGCGTCGCGGTGTGCGCGCCGGTGCCCTCGCTGGCCCCCGTAGGCCCCGAAGGTCGCCCTCTTGGCCCGGGCCTGCTTTACGGTGACGAGCACAGCCGACCTCCGGTCGGTGACCGGGTTTCCCGGGGCGCCAAAAGGCCGCCTAGCGACGACCCGACGGCCAGTGCCGAAATGCTGCATATGGCCACGTGGGCGTCACGTGCCTTTCCCCACGCTGAGGGCTTCTGGCCGGCGCAGGCCGTCGCCAATGCGTCGCTGTCAGGGGAGGGCGTGCTCGATCTCGCCTCGGCCTTCGGGACTGGTTCGCTCTACAACGGGGCCGGCTGGGACGAGCCCACATGCGCCGCGGCCGGGATTGTGCCGTCGAAGCTGCCGCGGGTGGCTGTTTTCGGCGAGCCCGTGGGCCGTGTCCGCTCAGCGCTCGTCA
>DASSZK010000090.1:0-5921 GCA_035702845.1 Acidimicrobiales bacterium | reverse complement strand
GAGGACCGCCGCCTGCTCGTCCCCGTAGCCCTGCGCCGCCTGGCGGAGCTGCGCGACGTACACCTGGGGCCGCAGGACACATGGGTAGTGGGCGACACCGAGCGCGACCTGGCCTGCGCGCGAGCCGGTGGTGCCCACTGCGTGCTCGTAGCCACCGGGCGCTACTCGTTCGACGAGCTTTCCGCCCTCGGCGCCGATGCCGTGGTGGCCGACCTGTCGCGGACAGAGGAGATAACGGCTCTCCTGAGCGCAGGCCTGTAGCCTCCGCGCTTGGTCTACTAATGGGCTCTACCTACTAATTGGCTCTGCGCAATGGTGGCACGCGGGCCAGCGCGCGCCGGCACCCTCGTTCCCGGGCCTTGAGCTGGATCGCCGCTCGCCTCTCTATGGGTGCGTCTTTTTAGGGACGCGGCCCCTGTCTGTATCGTGGGGGCATGGCGCTACCGCCCCGGTCCTTCAGGCGCCGAGGACCATCCCAGCGGTGGCTGATCATCCCCTTCAGCCTGACCATCGTTGCGCTCCTCGTCGACGCGTCCATGCACGCCCGTTCACCGCACACTGCGGCGGTGGTGAAGACAGGAGCTTGGGTGGACCAGGCTCTTGGAGCGGTTGGGTCGTCGAGCGCCCAAGGGCAGGCGCTTCTACGGGCCAGCACTCCCCAGCCCTCGATCACAGCTCAGGCCGTAGTGGGCGAGCTGGCGCGCGTAGCCACCCAGGCCTCCACCACCTACCGCACAATGAGCACCACCGCAGCGCCACCGGGGCTCCAGACTGCCGCCGGCCTGCTCGACGCCGCCCTCCTGGCCCGGCGCAACGGCTCGGAGGAAATGGCCACCGCGGCCCACAACGCCCTCTTCGGGGGCCACCCGTCGGTCGCCGCCTCCGAAATGTCTGCTGCGGTCTCCGATTTCCAGGTAGGCGATAGCGCCTACAAGCTCTTTGCCGGCAGCTCCACCCTGGGGGTGCGGTTGCCGGCGTCGCAGTGGGTGCCCCCTGGGAGCTACGGCCAGGCTGCATTGGCAGCGTTCGTGCAGCGGCTCACCACCGGCGCAACCCGCTCCCCGCGCCAGCCGCTGGTCATAGACGCCGTCAGCACCAACCCGGCACCGCTCAACCTGGCGGGAACGGTCGAGGTCCTTTCGCCCTCGAGCACGCTCGACGTCACTGTGGACCTGACCAACCTTGCCCACTCGCCACTCGACGGCGTCACGGTCACGGCGGCACTGGCGCCTGCGTACGGCTCCTCCGGACAGCAGATGTCGTCCATCGTCACACTTACCGGCGGCCAATCGCTTGCGGTGGCATTGCCGGCATTGTCCCCCCAGCTTTCGGCCGTGTCCACCCTGACGGTCACTGCCAGCGCGCCCAGCGGTACGTCGGGGCCGGTCAGGACCTCTTTGCGCCTCGTGGTGCCAGGACCGGGCTTCAAAGGGGTCCCCAAGAACGAGCAGGGCACGACCACAACTGCACCCGCCACGACAACCGTTCCCGGACTGACCGCTCCCGCGGCGACAACGACCACTCCGCTCGTGACGACCACCGCGGCGTCAGCGACGACCTCGACCCGGGTCTTGCTCTCGACGACGACGCCGCCGTCAACGACCACTACATCGCTGACGACCACCACATCGCCGACGACAACTACCCGGACGACAACGACGCGCACGACCACGACTGCTTCGAAGACAACGCAGCCTGGCGCCACGACGACAACCTGATGCCTACAGCGTGGGTCCTTCGGGGAGGCGGAGCGTTTGGCGCAACCCAGGTGGGCATGGCGCGGGCACTGCTGGAAGCCGGCCAATTCCCCGACCTTCTTTATGGCACCTCAGCGGGTGCCCTAAATGCGGCGGTCCTAGCCTCAGGGCCAAGTCTCACCACAGTTGCCCACCTGGCCGACCTGTGGTCCAAAGCTCGCGACCAGCGGGTGTTCCGTGTGCGCCCCTGGTCGCTCGGGGCGGGCCTGCTCGGGCTGTCGGACCACACGCTTCCCTCCGAGCCTCTGCGTAGGTGGCTGACCGAGACCTGCCCTCTGGTGCGTTTACAGGACGGGGCGGTCCCCCTCACCATCGTCACGACCGATATAGAGACCGGCGAGCTCGTCCTGCTCGACGAGGGACCGGCTGTGCGCGCCCTGATGGCCTCGTCGGCCATCCCCGGGGTGTTCCCAGCTGTGCGCTGGCAGGGACGGTGGCTCATGGACGGCAGTATCGCCACCGATACCCCCGTCGGGCCAGCCGTGGCAGATGGCGCGACAAGGGTCTTCGTCCTCCCGAGCGTCCCGATGGGCAGGGTGGCCAAGCCGCGCTCAGCACTGGACATGGTTCTGCGCTCAAGTGGCATCACTCTGTCTCACGGCCACAAAGCCGCATTGCGCCAGTGGGCCGAGCACTGCGAGCTCTACGAGCTGCCGGCGCCTTTGGTACCGGGAACGTCAGCGTTCAGCTTCGATAAGACGGCCGAGCTGATAGACGCAGGTTTCCGCACGACGTCCGATTGGCTCACCAGGGCTAAGCCCGTGGTCCCAACGCTTCGAGCGCACGACAGCCGGGGACGACAGTCGGCAAGCGGCGTTCAGGGAGAGACGGAGCAGCACGTCACCGCTCCGGTCAACTAGCTTGGGGCGCGTGGCTCGCAAAAAAGGGCCCCGCTCGCAGCCGGTGCCCGAGGGGGCGGGTGCGGACGAAGAAGTTGTCGAGCTCTACGACGTGGGCGCCGACCAGCCCACCGGCGCATGGTCCGCAGTCGACGACACTTACGACGGCACGCAGTGGGAGCATCAGACTGGTTACTGGCGTGAGCCCGGGGTAGACGTCGCCCACGAAGGCGTCACCGGTCCCCACGGCGACGGCACCTACGACCCCGAGCTGACCAACCAGATTTGGCACGACCCCCAGAACGACGCAGCCCAGTACGACGACGATGCCCAGTACGACGATGCCCAGTACGACGATGCCCAGTACGCGGATCCGCAGTACGCCGGCTACGACGACCAAGGCGGCTGGCGGGAGCCGGCCCCGGGCTACTACGAAGACGGCGAGTACGACCGGACCGTCTACCAGGAGCCCGGGTACCAGCACGGCGACTACGAGACTGCCCGGTACTCCGCGGTGGCTTATGACGAAAGCGGTTACCCGGCGGGCAGGGTCGCCGGGTATGGGCCTGCGAAGCGTCGGCGTGCCAACGGGCCTTGGCCCGAGCTGGCGGTTGTCACCGCTCTGGCGGTCGTCGCGGCAGCGGTCGTCCTGGCGTACATGACGGGTTCCCACCATCAGAGCTCCGGCAACAGCGCCAGCACGACCACTCCTCCTTCATCCTCTTCGCGCCCATCGACGACACAGCGGCCGACTACCAGCGCCGGAGGAGGGACGACCACCCTGCCGATCGTCAGCAATGCGGCGGTGCGCCTAAGCGTCACCGCGGGTGTCGAACAGTCCCTCGTAAAATCGTGGCTCGCGACCAACCCGGGTGCGGTCGGGATCGGCAGCAAGGATGTCGCCGGGACGGTCCCAGGGGAGGTCTACTATGCCCACCAGCCGGCCCTCGGCACCTACTGGGCGTTGGCTGCCTTCCAGCCCTCCCCACAATTGACCGACGAGCGTGCCACGGCCGCAGGGCAAGCCAAGCTCCAGCAGTTCCAGAACGTCATGTGGGTGTTCTCGTGGCGCGCCGGTCCCACATGGACCGAGCTGGGCGAGGTCAGCACCGGGCAGTGCCCCGACATCTGGGTCCCGACACCCGTCCTGGCAAGCTGGGGGCTTTGCGGCCTCCGCCCGCCACACGCTTAGGCCGGTAGCTCAATGGCCCTGGAGTACCCCGAGCACACCGATCAACACATCGGGGACCTGGCTGCCGCACTGGCCGCTACGTGCGCGCTGGTCTTCTCGCTGTCCCCCGAAGAATGGGGACTGCCCACGCCCTGCGTCGAGTGGGACGTCACCGAGCTCGTCCGGCACCTGGTGCGCGGCAACCTGAGCGTCGGGCGCCAACTTGCCGGCGGAGACGAAGCCTTCCTGCGCGGAGCGGTGGGCCGCTCCGTGGACGGCGCACCCCGGAGCTCCGCCGCGGGTGCAGACGATGCTCCCCCGCGCCCCTCCCTCGCTGAGACGCTCGAACGCACGGGCACGGATCTCCTGCACGCCTACACGGCGCCGGGCGCCCTGGACAGGATCGTCATCTTGCCGGCCGGCAACGTGCCCGGGGTGGTGGCCGCACGCATCCGTACGGTCGATGTCATCGTGCACGGGTGGGACATAGGTGCTGCCACCGGGCGCTCCTACGACGTAGACCACGAGGTGGCCGAGCGCGCCCTCGCCTTCACGGTCCGCTCGATCGGCTCGTTGTCCAACGATCACCGGCCCTTCGCTCCCCCTGTCGCCGTAGCCTCGGGAGCACCGCTGGCCGACCGGCTGGCCGGCCTCCTGGGGCGCGAGGTTCCCTGGGTGCCGCCCGGCGACCGGCAGAACGATGGGACTGGCGACACGGAGGACTAGGCGGGTGGTGAGCGCTCCGCCACCATCCCCGGTTTAGGGCCTCGCGGCCATTCTCCACGCCGGGGCCCGGTTTCGTTTGGGATCCGCAGCGGCCTGCCAGCCGTCCCTTCGTCCGAGCTTGCATGAAGGCCAGCCACTCATCCTGCACAATCGGAGCTCCCCGGGACGAACCACTCAGAAAGTGCGTGCCCAGGCGGACAAACCACCCACCCCGGCACCGGCTCCGGTCGCTGTCGTCCAAACTGTTGCCTGGGGTTTCAGCCGAGGACGAGCTGGACGTTGTCGGCCGCCTCTCGGCCTCCCGGTCCGTGATGTTCGATGATCTCGACAACGATGTCGAAGAGGGTCTGACCTTCGTGGCGGCGGGCCGCCTCCAGATCCTTCTGGACGTACGGCACATTGTCGGGATGACAGGTGGTCAGCTTCCGTTCGAGAAAGCGAATGGTCTCTGCCCAGCCGAGCCGGTCGACCGGAGAGATCGGAGTTGACCCAGCGCAGCACGAAGCCCTAGTCGGGAGTTCCGAAACCTCCCCGAAGGATGTCGTTGAAGGCATCGAGGTTCTTGCCCCACCTCTTCGTGCCGAGCGCTCTGCTCACGGCGTCGAAGAAGCCCGCCAGGTCGTCGAAGGAAGCGCCATCGAGAGTGAGCTCACTCAAACCAGCTGCAGATCCATCCACCCCCACATAGTGCCCGACCCGCGCTCAACGTTGTGACAGGAGACGGCCCAGCCCGGCCGCGTTATGGCGCCGGTCTGGCCGCTCGAGCCCACTAGCCACAGCGGCCGCACCATGCGTGCCATCGCACCTGAGTCGTCAGGGACGACCGCCAGGCGACCAGACCCCCACGGCCCGAGCAGGTGAGTGCCGACATCGTCTAGGATTGTGGTCCGTTGTTGCGTGACGGGTTGTACCCGGCCAGCAGGGCCGCTTGTGGAGGGCACTGCAGGCACCCCTCTGAGTGTTTGTATGCGAAGGACCGGGAGGGGCCGTACCGGGCGGCTCTGCACGCAGAACAGCAGGATAAAACCACAAGCGCTCGTAGCTCAATGGACTAGAGCATCTGACTACGGAACGCATTATTGTAGTTATGGTTCGTGCCTGCCGATGCTGGATTGTGTTGCTGACCGGCGCAATCACTGTTGGGCGGAGGTCACCGGTGGTGCTTCGGGGAGGCCCGTTTTGAGTCGTTCGTTTGCAAAATGTTTGCAAACGATTTTGCGAGTGCCACCTCGCAAAAGCCGGAGTGAAGTCCGGCGGACTGGCTAGTCGTCAGTCGTCACCCACCTCTGGCGGGTACGGATGCCAACGCGGCACTCGAACCCGCTGGCGTTGAACGAGCTCCACTCCGGTTTGGGAGCCGGCCAGGTGCTGTCGCAGGCCGGTCCAAGGCCCCTCATATATATCCTCGACGGCGCAGCCCCTACGCCC
>DASSZK010000393.1:0-5574 GCA_035702845.1 Acidimicrobiales bacterium | reverse complement strand
ACGTCTCCGCTTTCGTCGACTAGCTCTGGTTTCGTCGACTAAGTCTGGCTACGCGCTCCGGCTGGCGCTAGTGGCCGGCACCGGTGGCCGCCGAGACGTCGCCCGCCGTCGAGAAGTCCCCAGCCTCTTGACGGAAGCGTTGAAGAACTGTAAAAAGCGTACGCAAATCTTCTTGTGGCATCCCCGGTTCGCAGAAGATCTGTTCATTTAGGGCTGCGGTCGCACGCAATGCGAGCTCCCGGCCTACGGGCAGCACCTCGGCCAAGGTAGTGCGACGGTCGCTCGCATGGGGGACCCGCTTTATGAGCCCTTGCTGCTCCAAACGGTCCACGGCATTGGTGACGCTGGTCGGGTGCACCTGGAGGCGGGCACCGATCTTGTTTAGCGGCAACGAGCCCTTCTTGGAGAACACCAACAACATCAGTACTTCGTACCGTGCGAATGTCAGCTCGAGCGGGCGCAGCACAGCGTCGATGCGCCCGAGGAAGATCTGCTGTGCCCGGACGATCGATGTCACTGCCGCCATGCCGTCAGACGCGCCGTCCCACCCGTGCGCCGACCACTGGCGCCGGGCCTCGCCTATCGGGTCGAAGTCCAAAGAACGAGCCATTTTTGCTGTAACCATGCCCTAATGGAGTTAACTGTGCCTATTTCGCGATCGGCCCCGAACCTCGCAGGCCTGCACCGAGACTAGCCGAGGCGCCTGGGCTGGCCCGCCACAACCCGCCCGGCGACTTGGTGCCGCAATGGCTCTGTCAGGCACCAGGTCATGGCGAGGCACTCTCCATGGTCGTCTGTACCATCTGGGCGAGGCGGCCCACCTGGCGCCGGCTCAGGGCCGGCCGCAGCCACGAGCGGCGGCGGAGGTGGGGTACCAACCGGGCCGCGGGCAGGACCCGCACGCCGTGCTGGGGGCGCCCACGAGGGCGCAGCCCCTCACCGTGGACAGCCACCACCGCCCGTACCGGGCAGCCGAGCAGCGATGAGACAACTCGCGCCTCGAAGCGGGCAGCCTCGGTCGAAAGCGGCCTACCTCCTACGAGCACTTGGCCGCGCCTGCAGCGGAGCGGGGCCCGGAAGTGCTTCGAGTCGACCACCCACACTCCGCTCGGCCCGATCACGAGGTGATCGACATTGGCCCTGCTGCGAGGCAAGGCAAGGTCGTGGAACACCACCCAACGCCGCTCGGGGAGGGTGGCCAGCAACCGGCTGGTGGCTATCTCACCCTCGGCGCCGCGCAACCACCGGTCGGGATCTCGCTCCGGCGCGCATGCCAGGGCAGCCAGCCCCATGAGAGCCGCAGCTACCCACACCGGGCCCTGCAGCCTCAGGTGCTCGCTCGACAAGGCGACGCCGGCAAGGGCACACATGGCGCTCAGCACGAGGCAGGAGCGGCAAGCCAGCAGCCTGCGGCGGTGCCGTGCTTTAGCTGTTCCCCACGCCCCGAGCGCAGAAGCTCCGGGCTTACCCCTCACCTGGCGTCACCGCACGTGGCGCGACTGCACCGGGCGCGACTGCACGGCGCTCCCAGACCGGTCATGCGCAGATAGTGCCACGCCGGTCCCCCAATACCGACACACCCCCGTGCTCTACTGGACCGTATGAAGGTTGCAGCGCTCGGCGACGCGCACCTAGGCCGCTCCTACCTCCCCTACACGCTCGGCAACGGCGTCAACCAGCGCGAGCACGACTTCGAGCAGTCGTTCGAGGCCGCCGTGGCCTTGGCGCTCGCCCAGGGGCCCGACCTGATGGTCTGGCTCGGTGACATCTTCGACCACCCGGCTCCTCACTACCGGTCGTTCCGCGTTGCGCAGCGGGCCCTGTCGACCATCCGGGATGCCGGGATAGAGGTCGTCGTAATAAGCGGCAACCATGACACTCCCCGCTTGCCCGGGCGGGGCAGCCCGTACTCGGTGCTCGCCGATTCGTTCCCCGGGTTCCACTTCGCCACGCGCATGGCGTACGACATGTTCGAGATCCGCTCGGCCGGTGACCGGCTCGCCGTACACGCTGTACCCCAGACGATGAGCGTCGACGCAACTCTCGACGCCCTGGCACAAGCGGCCGCGTCGAGGCGGCCCGACCAGACGAACCTGTTGCTGACCCATCCGCGCCTGAAGCAGGTCGAACCGCGTCATGCGGACATCAACGAGATCGAGGTCGACATGTCGGCCCTCCAGTCGGATCTGGTCTTGCTCGGGCACTACCACTTCCACACCAAGGTGGCCGAGGGGATCTGGTACGCCGGGTCGACCGACACGTTCAGCTTCGCAGACGACCCGGACAAGCCAAAAGGCATTGTGGTCCTGGACACCGTCACCGGTAGCTGCGACCACATCGCGCTCGAGGGTCAGCGCCGCCTGGTGACCCTGGAGAGCGTGGCCGCGCTCGGCTTGTCGCCGGCCGAGCTACGCGACCAGGTGCTGGCCCGGGCTGCCACCGTCCCGGCGGGCGCCGTAGCCCGGATGTACCTGGAGGGTGTGAGCCCCGAAGCCTTCCGCCTCTTGGACAGGCAAGAGATCCGTGAGGTGGCGGGAGCCGCGCTGGACCTGCGGTTGGAGCCCCAGTTCCAAGACATCGCAGTCGAAGCGGAGCTTCCCACCCTCGACGCCGTCACTGGCCAGTGGGGCGCCTGGCTCGAACGCCAGGACCTGACCGGCCTTGACCGGGGCCGTGTGCGCGACCTGGGCCGGCGCTACCTGGAAGAAGCGGCCGAGGCGGCGGGCTGATGCCGAGCTGCGAGCAGGCATACCCAGCGACAAGGTGCCTGAGCATGCGTGGAGCACTGGCTAAGTGCTGATCGACCGCATCTACCTGCGCAATTACCGGGTGTACGAGGACGAGCTGGATCTGGCACTGCCCCCGGGGCTGGTCGGGATCTACGGCCCCAACGGGGCCGGCAAGTCGACGCTTCTCGAGTCGATCGTGTGGGCCTTATGGGGCAAGGCCCGGACCGGCAAGGAGCTCGTCCCCTCGGCAGGCTCTCGCGGGGAATGCGTCGCCGAGATCACCTTCGAGCACGAAGGTCACATCTACATCGTGCGCCGGACGATCTCTGGCGCCGCCTACACCGTCAAGGCGTACGCCTCCTGCGACGGGCTCATGATGGCCGAGGGCGCCCGCGACACGGGTCGTTATGTGTACTCAGTACTGGGGATGGACGACGCCGCCTTCCGCGCCTCGGTGTTCGCTGAGCAGAAGCAGGTGGCCGCGTTCACTACACAGGGACCGGCCGAGCGGCGCAAACTGGTCCTGTCTCTGCTCGGAGTGACCCCGCTCGATTCGGCGCGCGACCGGGCCCGGGCCGACGCCCGTTCTGCTGCCAGCGAGCACACCAAGCTGCGCAGCATGCTTCCCGACCTCGCCGAGATCCGCACCAGCGCCGCCGATGCCGAAGCTGCCGCCGGCGCCGTCGAAGCAGTCGCCGATGACGCGCAGGCGGTGGCGAAGGCCGCTCGCCAGCATGCTGCCGCTGCGTCCGAGGCATTCCACACCTACGACAGACTGCGCCAGGAGTACGAGCTGCTCGTGACGGAAGGTAAAGCGGCGCGCGCCGACCTCGACGCTGCAACGAAACACCTCGAGGCGTTGAGGGCCGAGATCGCGGACCTGGACACAGCCGCCGGTGGCCTCGACGCCTTGGAGGCCAAGGCGTCGGGGCTGGCGCAGGCGCAACGGACGTGCGACGCCCTGCGCTCGGCCGCCCTGGCCGCCGCGGAGCTTGCGCGTTACCCGGAGCTCCCCGAACCAGAGCCCGCGGACGATGCCGCTCTCAAGGAGGCCGAAGACGCAGCTATTGCCGCCACCGGCGCACTCGGAGCGGCACAGGCCCATTGCAAGGCCGCCGAGCTGGACCTGGAGCGAGCCACGAAGGCGCTGGAGCGGCTCGACGGGCTGGCAGGCCAAGCGGACTGCCCCGTATGCGGTCAGCCCCTGGGAGACGCTTTCTCACAGGTCCAAGAGCACCACCTGGAGGAGCAGCGACGAGCTGCAACCGCGCTCGAAGCAGCCTCCGCCGACCTCGAGGCCAAGAGCAAGACGGCGGCGGCTGCCCGGACCGGCCTTGAGCGCCTCGCGCAGCAAGTTGAAAGTGCCCGTAGAGCCCGCCAGGCGTGGGAACAAGCCGCAACCCAAAGGACGACGGCCCGCGCCCGCCTGGAGGTCTCGCTCCAGGAGGTGGCGGTGGCCGCCCCCGGCTCTCGGGTGAGCACAGCTCAGGAGATGGGCCCCGAGCTGATGAGCGCCCTGGAAGGGGCATCCCGGTTGGCGCTCGCCCACCTCGCCGAATGCCAGAACGCCGACAAGGAGCTCAGCCGCCTACGAGGACGGCTGGAGAGGCTGCCAGCAGCCAAGCAAGCCGCCCTGGAGGCGCAAGACCGTGCCTCAACGGCCGCTTCCATCGTTGAAGCTTTGAGGTCCAAGTTGAAAGGGCTCGGCTTTGACCCCGCAGCGCTGACCATGGCTGCGCAAAGCGCGGCCGGTGCCGAGACGGACGCCGCGTCCGCCGAGCGAGCCGCGCAAGCTGCGCGCTTGGAGGCGGTGGCCGCCCGCACCAAGGCCACAGCGGAGGCCAAGCGGGTGCTGGATGCCGAGCGCCAGCATGCCAACCTGGCAGAGCTCGAGACGAGTGCCCTGCACCTCAACCGCACTGCGGAGCTTCTCAACGCCTTCCGCAACAGCATCGTCGCCACCGTCGGCCCGCGCCTGGCTGTCCAGGCGGCATCGCTGTTCGCAGAGCTCACGGACAACGAGTACGACCGCCTCGAGGTGGACACCGACACCTATGGGCTGCGGATCAGCGACGGTGGCATCTCCTACGACCTCGACCGGTTTTCCGGTTCGGAGGTCGACCTGGCCAACTTGGCCCTTCGCGTCGCCATCAGCGAGCACGTGCGCCTGCTCTCGGGCGGCACGGTCGGCTTGCTTGTGCTCGACGAGATCTTCGGCCCCTTGGACGAGGAGCGCAAAGCTCGGATGCTGATGGCTCTCGAGCGACTACGAGGCCGTTTCCGCCAAGTGTTGGTCGTGACTCATTCGACGGACATCAAAGAACAGCTTCCCGCTGCGGTCGAGGTGGTCAAAAAGCCTGGCCGTAGGGCCGGCGCTCACGTCGTCGAGCAAGGCTGAGCTCATTGGGCTGGCTCTGCCGGTTCCTCCGCTGGGGCCACTTAGCGTGGCCATCAGGTGACCCTGCTGCCCGCCTGGGCGCGCTCGGAGCGCGATCGTGCGTGGTCCCCTAAAGGCCGCCGGGCGGCCTGCCGAAAGCACCTGCGGTTGTCAAATCGGAAATTGCAGCAGAACGGGGGCTTAAAAGAAGCCTCCGCAATCGCCAAGTTGCCGCCAGCCAGCACCGTTCGTCCCCTTCGGCCGGGCTGGCGGTGGCGGCGAGAGAAAGGACCAGTATGAGAACACGCTCACAGCGCCGCCGGAGCATGACCAAAAAGCTCCTTGCGTCGACTGCCCTAGTCGGAGGCTCGCTCGCCCTCGCTTTTGGGGGGGCCTTCGCAACGTTCACGGACACTGCCAGTGGCGCCTCGCCGGTCATCAGCTCAGGCAAGATCCTGATCGCTATCG
>DASSZK010000193.1:0-5156 GCA_035702845.1 Acidimicrobiales bacterium | reverse complement strand
ACCGAGAAGGTACGGCAACCACACAGGTCTCCGCGTCCCGGAGCGCCTCAGCGAGCGACGACGTAACCGACAGCTCCGGAGGGAAAGCGGCGCTCGGCAGGTAGTCGTCGTTGCGGCGATTTTTGGCCATTGCCTCGACCAGGCGGGCCGAACGCGCCCAGAGCACAACTTCACTTTCCGGTTCTCTTCCCGCCTCGGCCGGACCATTGGCGCGTCGGGCAGCCAGCAAGACAGCGACCGCCGTTCCCCATGCTCCTGCACCCAACACTGCCGTCTTAGCTTCGGCCACGCCCCGCGAGTGTAAGGGCACGCCACCCTAAGATGGGCCAGTGACCGTGGCCGTGATCGTGCCCGTCAAGGCGTTCGGCCAGGCCAAGCAGAGACTTTCGGCAGTCCTCTCGATCGAGGAACGGGCGGTCCTCGCCAGGAAGATGGCGCAACGGGTACTCGCCGCCGCCCAACCTCTAAGCGTGTTCGTTGTCTGCGACGACACGGAGGTCGCGACATGGGCGCAGTCTTTGGGTGCCAACGTGATCGACACCCCGGGGCTCGGCCTCAACGGAGCAGTGACCAGCGCGTACCGCGCCGTCGGGCAAGAAGGTTTTGAGCGTGCCATCGTCGCCCATGGCGACCTCCCTCACGCCACCAACCTTGGCTGGTTGGCCGACGTCGAAGGGATCGTGCTCGTACCCGACCGCCGCCACGACGGTACAAACGTCATCAGCCTCCCGACAGGCTGCAACTTCGAGTTTGCGTACGGCCCAGGCTCGTTGGGGCGCCATCAACAATCGGCGATTGCCACCGGCTTGCCGTGGCGGGTCATCGAGGATGCACGCTTGGGATGGGATGTCGACGTACCTGCCGACATGACGGGCGACAGGTTCTAAGTTCCCGCCGCGGGACAAGTTGCGCGGTCGCGTGGGCTTCGCGCCCGTAGCGATCGTTTTCGGTCTGCGACGGCGCAACTTGTCCTAAGGAGGTCCCTACAGACGCGCCGCGGCCGCCGTTTGCAGGCACTGAGCTCTGCATCTCGGCGGCCGTGTAAGCGCTGTTGCGTTGTGTGACCGGGAAAGCTTTTGCAGTCCCGGCGAAAAGGTCAGCTCAGCGCTTGGCGGCGCGAGTCGCCTTGGCGGGAGCCTTAGCGGCGCCGCGCCCCGAAGACTTTGCCGGTGCTTTCGCTGGCATGGCCTTTGCGGTGCTGCGCTTGGCTACAGGTGCCGGTGCTGCTGCAGTCTTGCGCGGCCGGCCGACCGGACGAGCCGGTGCTGCCTTGACGCTTGAGGCTGCCTTGCGGCTCGAACTGGCTGCGGGTGCCGCCTTCGTTGCCCTCGTAGCCTTGGCCGGAGCGGCGGCACGAGAAGCGGTGGCACGACCGGTGGACTTCGCTGCGACTGCCTTGGAAGCGGTCGCCTTCGAAGCGGTGGCCTTGGAAGCAGCCGCCTTGGAAGCCGTGCTCTTCGACGCAGTGCTCTTGGCCGGCGTCGCCTTGGCAGCGGCGGACTTGCGCGACGCCGACTTCTTGGCGTTGAGATCGGCCTTGAAGCCAGTCGCCGGGCTGAAACGGATGCCCTTGGAAGCGGCGATCTTCACCGGTGCGCCGGTGCGCGGGTTGCGCCCAGTGCGCGCCTTGCGTGCAGTGGGGTTGAAGCTACCGAAGCCGTAAATCGTGACCTTGGAGCCGGAACGCACCTGGTCACCGATCGTGGCTACGAAAGTATCTACTGCTTCTTCGGCTTGACGCCTGGTCAGGCCAGTAACACTGGCAATCTCTTCTACTAGCTGGGAACGGTTCAACGCCACCTCCTAGGCATTGCGGGGAAGTTGGGAAGTTGTGTGGGACTATCTGAACACATCATCAAAGACGGTCTAAGCCGCTGAGTCAAGTATTACCACGTTCAGTCATGTAACTTCGGCATCTCCCAGGCAAACCTGAGCCCAGGGGCCCGTTTTAAGGGCCGGAAGCCCCTGGATCTGCGAAGATGACGGTCAATGACCACGTCGCAACGGCTTCAGAGCGCCACGCCAGACGACCTACCCGCCGAGTGGCAACGCCTCGACGAGGCCACCATTTCTGGTGCCCCGTGGCGACAGTGGGGCCCGTACTTGGCAGAGCGCGCATGGGGCACAGTGCGCGAGGACTACTCGCCGGGAGGCGACGCGTGGTCGTACTTCCCCTTCGAACAAGCCGTTTCTCGTACCTACCGTTGGAACGAGGACGGCCTGGGAGGTATCTGCGACGACGAGCAGCGGATGTGCTTGTCCCTCGCTCTATGGAACGGCGTCGACCCAGTGCTCAAAGAACGTCCGTACGGTCTCACGAACAGCCAGGGCAACCACGGAGAGGACGTGAAGGAATGCTGGTGGTACTTGGACGCCACGCCAACATCCAGTTGGCTGCGTTGGCGCTACCACTACCCTCAGGCGCGTTTCCCGTACGAGCAGCTAAGAGAAGAAAACGCTAGGCGTGACCGAAGCCAGCCAGAGTACGAACTTGTGGACACCGGCGTCTTCGACAACGGGCGGTACTTCGTCGTGTCCACAAGCTGGGCAAAGGCATCCCCGGACGACATTCTGTGGGAGATCCAAGTCGAAAACGCCGGGCCCGAACCGGCGTCACTTCACGTGCTGCCGACGCTGTGGGCGCGAAATCGTTGGTCGTGGGAAGCAGGGGCCTCGAGACCTGAGATCGCCAAACAAAGCAACGATGCGGTCCTGTCAGTCGAGGCGGAACGGCTGGGGCCCTACACCCTGTCGTACGGTCCCGGCCCCGACGGAGCGCTGCCGGAAACCCTCTTCTGCGACAACGAGACCAACACGCAAAAGCTTTGGGGCGTTGCCGGGCCGGCGTTCCCCAAAGATGGCATCAACGACTACGTCGTCTCGGGGGAGGCCACGGTCAACCCCGAACTTAGGGGCACCAAAGCATCGCTTCATTACCTCCTACAGCTCGCCCCGGGGCAAAAGGTGAGCCTGCAACTTCGCTGGCGGGCGGGGGCATCAGGGGGCCTCGGAGACGACTTCTCGCAAGTGTTGGCCCAGCGCGAGCAAGAGGCGGACGAGTACTACGCCTCGCTAACGCCGGCCGTTACCACCCCAGAGGAAAAGGTGATCCTGCGCCAAGCGGGCGCCGGCATGTTGTGGTGCAAGCAGTTCTACCACTACGACGTCCAGCGCTGGATCGAAGGGGACCCCGGCCAAGTGCCCCCACCACCGCAACGCCGGCAGGGGCGCAATTCGGACTGGCTGCATATCTCCAACCACGACGTCATCTCCATGCCTGACTCATGGGAGTACCCCTGGTACGCGTCTTGGGATTTGGCCTTCCACGCCGTCGCCTTGGCCCACCTCGACCCCGAGTACGCCAAATCTCAGCTCATCCTGCTCTGCCGGGAGTGGTACATGCACCCCAACGGCCAGCTGCCGGCGTACGAATGGGACTTTGGGGACGTCAACCCCCCCGTCCAGGCGTGGGCGGCGATGACTGTATGGAGGACCGACAGCCGCCGGCGAGCCGAACGTGGGCTGCCTCCGGACAATGCCTTCCTGGAACGCATGTTCCATAAGTTGCTGCTCAACTTCACCTGGTGGGTCAACCGCAAGGACGAGGAGGGCAACAACGTTTTCGAGGGAGGCTTCCTCGGCCTGGACAACATCGGGCTGTTCGACCGGTCCAAACCGCTACCCGTGAACGGCATCCTCGAGCAGTCGGACGGTACGGCGTGGATGGCCATGTTCTGCATCTCGTTGCTGGAGATGGCGCTTCGTCTGGCCGATGCAGACCCCACGTACGAAGACGTCGCCGTGAAGTTCTACGAGCACTTCGCGTACATCGCATCCGCAATGAAGCAACAGGGGCTCTGGGACGACCAGGACGGGTTCTTCTACGATGTGGTGGCCCTCGCCGACGGGTCCCGCATCCCCGTGCGCGTGCGCTCCATGGTGGGTGTCGTGCCACTCCTGGCGGTCACTACTTTGCACCCCGACCTTGCCGCCAAACTGCCCGATTTCATCAAACGCGCCGAGTGGTTCGAGCGGAACAAGCCAGACCTTGCCAGTCACATTGCGCATACGCGCGTACCGGGCAGCGGCGACCGCCGGCTGCTGTCCATAGCGGACGAAGGATCGCTCCAGCGCATACTGCGCCAGGTTCTCGACCCCGAGGAACTGCTTTCGGAGTACGGCGTGCGCAGCCTGTCGCGTTCGCTGCAAGAAGCGCCTTTCACACTGCGCATCGGCGACGCGTCTTGGAGCATCGACTACGAACCGGCCGAGTCGACGACTGCCCTCTTCGGCGGCAACTCCAACTGGCGAGGCCCCGTGTGGTTCCCGCTCAACGTCTTGCTGATCGAGGCGCTCTACCGCTACGCCCGCTACTTCGACGGCCAGATGGCCGTGGAGCACCCTGTGGGCTCGGGGCGCTCGCTGACCCTGGACCAGGTAGCGGACGAGCTTTCCTCACGGCTGATAGCCCTGTTCCTGCCCGGCCTGGACGGTCGGCGCCCGGTCCATGGGGGCAATGACCTCCTCGGCACAGACGCGCGCTGGCGAGACCTCGTGTGGTTCCACGAGTACTTCAACGGCGACACCGGAGCGGGCTTGGGAGCCAGTCACCAAACGGGCTGGACGGGGCTCATCGTGCACCTGATCGCCGACCGCGGCAGCGAGAAGGGCTGACGGCAACGAGTCTTCGAAGGGCCCCTTAGGCCGGCGGCAGCCGTTGACCGCTGACAACCTCGCCGGCGCCGACTCGGTAACCCTGCCCCAGGACGGTAAGTTCCTCCACCACTGCCTTGGGGCCAACTTCGGCATCAGGCCCGACGACCGACCCTCGCACCAGGGCGCCGGCCATCACTCGAGCCCCATTCAAAAGGACCGAACCTTCCACAACGGCGTCTTCTGCCACAGCCGTCCCCGCACCTAGGACGCTGTTGCGCACGGAGGCCCTCGGGTGCACGCCGTCACGGACGGCGCCGCCACCTTCGACCAACGAACCCTCGCGGGCCGCCCATGCCAGGTTCGCCTCCAGATAGTTCTCGGGGGTGCCCATGTCGGTCCAGAGCGCGTCCGACCCCAAAGCGTAAACCGAGCGGTCACGCACGAGTGCGGGGAAGATCTCTCTCTCGATGGAGACCTTGCGGTCCGGTGCCACCCGGGCA
>DASSZK010000169.1:0-7609 GCA_035702845.1 Acidimicrobiales bacterium | reverse complement strand
GTCCTTACTGCAGTACGTTGCCGCGCTGAGGAGGCCCCGGGCCGGCCGGCTCTGCGCTCGGGCGACGTGGCACTGACCTACGACCAAATGTGCCGGTCCGCTCAGTCGGTGGCTTGCGGGCTGTGCCGGCGAGGTGCACGTCCCGGGGACCGGGTCGTGCTCTACATGCCCAACTCGATCGAGTGGGTGGTAACCGCGCTCGGGTGCCTGTGGGCCGGGGTGGCTTTCGTCCCCCTTTCGGTCGAGGACCCTCCCGCCCGCGCCGCGCATGCCATACGCGACTGCGGAGCGACCCTGGTCGTCGCGCTGGAGGACGCCCCTGCCTTGAGCAGCATTACATGCACAACGTGGGCCGAGCTCGCCGCCGAGCCGGGGGACGAAGCCCCCTACGAAGCTGAGCCGGCAGATCTGGCGTACATCATTTACACATCGGGGACCACCGGCGCGCCCAAGGGCGTCTGCATCGGGCGTAAAGCTTTTGGCTGGTCGGTCGCCGAGACTGTCCCGGTACTGGGCCTCGGTCAGCACAGCCGGGCCCTTGCCGTGTCGGCTTTCCATTTTGACGGGTCCTTCGCCACCGTGTTCCCGGCCCTGGCAGCGGGTGGCTTGCTGGTTATAGCGCGACGCGAGCAGCTGCTGTTTCTCCGGCCGTTCTTCGACGCCGTGCTATCCGAGCGTGTCACCCACACCAGTTGCTCTCCGAGCTACTTGCGGCTGTTACTGGCAAGCCGGCAGTTGCACCGGCTTTCCAGTTCCGACCTTGTCTCCCTTGGGCTTGGCGGCGAGGAGTGCCAACCCGCCGACGTCGCCAAGCTGTGGCAAGTACTACCCCATCTCAGGATTTTCAACTACTACGGGCCCACAGAAACCACGATCAGCGTCACCAACTACGCCGTCACCGCCGACGATGTGGCCCGAGGGCGCGTACCGCTCGGGTGGCCGCACGCCGGTTGCCGCATGGTCGTCGTGGACGAGGCCGGGACGGTGCACGAAGGGCCGAGCGCTGTAGGCGAGCTCTACATCGGCGGCGAGCAGTTGATGAACGGGTATTTCGGCGACGAGGAGCTGACCCGTCAGGTCGTGCGAGCGGATATCGTAGCCGGGCTGAACATGTACAAGACTGGCGACCTGGGCGAGGTGGACGGCTACGGCCGCTTTTTTTATGCAGGTCGTACCGACGATGTAGTCAAGCGAAATGGTGTCCGTATTTCGCTGTCCGAGCTGGCAAGAGCCTTGCGGTCAAGCAACGGCGCCGACGCAGCATGCTGCGCCCTTTTTGACAACAAAGGCAGGCCCGGCATAGTCGCGTTTGTCGCGACCGGTCACGGGAAAGCCGCAAGCGCCGCTGAGATGTTGGACCACGCCCGGTCTGTTATGCCGGCGAACATGCTCCCCGATGCCATCGTGCTCGTCGACCGGCTGCCCCTCACGTCTTCTGGGAAAGCGGATTGGCGCCGCCTGTTGGCCGAGCATGGCTACCCTGCCTGGCCGCCGGCGCCCACGGCCGCCGGTCCATAGCTTCGAGCTGGGGTCAAGCCTCTAGCTCGGCTCCGAGCTCGGCGAGCGCCCGACGGATGGAAGCGATGGAGGAAAAGGTGGCCCGTTGCAACATCTGCGTCGGGAACTCAACATCGAAGCCGTCTTCGAGCGCGAGCATGACGTTGACGGTGGCATGCGAGGTCATCCCGGCGCGGTAAAGATCGGCGTCCTCGGGCAAGGAACTGGCATCCACGCTCAGGCCGGCGCAACTGCTCAGCACTTCTCGGATGCGCTCGTGGCTCAAAGGCTCTCTCCTTCGTCACAAACCGACTTGAGCTGTAGATGGGCCTGAGCTGTAGATCGGTCAGTCTTCGTCGACAATCTGCCCGTTGGAGGTCTCGGGCGCAAGATCACCCACAGACGCTGCGCTCGGCCACGCCATCGCCACCGCCATCGCCTGGTGCCCGCTGGTGCCGACCGAAACCATGACCCTGCTCACACCCGCCGCCTTTGCCGCCGAGCGCGCTGCCCCCTCGAGGTGCAGCTCCAGGCAGCCCGACCCAGTCCTGACCACCTCCATCCAGCGCCAGTCAACTCCCCCGCCCAGCATGAGCGCTACCGGCTCACGCGTGGGCTCAGGCAGGTCGGCCCCAAGGGACCGCAAGAGCTTGAGGGCGGCCTCCTTGGCTGCGAAGCACTGAGCGAGCCATGTTGCCTGCGCCTGCGCTCCGACATCGCCACAAAGATCGGCCTCGGCCTGGGTGAACACTCTGGAGACGTAGCGGTCCCCGAAACGAGAAAGCGCCTCAGCCACCTCGTCGATGTCGACAATGTCCGCCCCCACTGCGACCACTCGGCCACCTTAGGGGGGCCCTAACCGCTAATCCATCGGGACCCTTGCGTTGCCCGGGGGCGGTCCGCTCGCCGGGTCTAGCCACGTGTGGGGCCGGGCAAGATGCGCCCTGCAAAGCCCGGGCGGTCCAGGCTCGCCCGCAGCAGGCCCTCGAGCCGTCGCGACAAGCTCACCAGAGCATCCCGGCGGGTGACCATGCCGATCGTGCGCCCTGGTGCAGGGGCATGGAAGCGGGCGACGGAAAGCTTTCCCTTGCGTGTCTCCACCGGGAGCGCCGTTTCTGGCAACAGGGTGGCGCCCATGCCGGCCGCCACCAACTGGGCGATGGTGGTGAGGGAGGCGGCGCGCGCCGGGTGCTCCGTGGCAGCGCCCACTTGGCGGCAAACGTCCAGTACTTGGCCTGAAAGGCAATGCCCCTCTTCCAGCAGGAGCAGGGGGATCTCTCGCAGCACGCTGGTGGGCAGGTCGGACTTCCCGGCCAAAGGGTGCTCCGGAGGCAGCAGGAGCACGAAATCCTCCGTGTAAAGGGGCACCTCGGTGAAGCCGGTCCCGGCTGCGTGAGCGGGTACCTCGGCTGTGCTTTGCGCGCCCAAGGGCAGGGCGAGCAGGGACGCCTCCAGATCGCCGGACACCAAGCCCTCCAAAAGCCGTGCCGTGCGGCTCTCGGTGACGTCGAGCGCCAGCTCAGGCCATCGCCTTGCCGCGGTACGCAAGACGGGCGCCAGGATGTAGGGCGCTACCGTGGGGATGATACCTAGCCGGGCCCGGACCGGCCCCCGCCCTGGCAGTTGTGCACCCGGCGCCAGGGCAGCCAGCTCTTCCACCTCGGTAATGATCCGCCGGGCCCCCTCTGCCACCTCCCGGCCAAAGGCGGTCAGCTCCACTCGCCGGCTGTTGCGGGTGGCGAGCGACGAACCGAAAGCCTGCTCAAGTGAACCGATGGCAGCCGAGACCGAGGGTTGGCTGATCTCCAGCCTGCGAGCTGCCTCGCGGAAGCTCAGCGTGTCCGCAAGTGCGACAAGCGCTCGCAGCTGGGCCAGGGTGACCTGCGCGCCCATAGACGCACACTATCGCCAACGGGGAGACTGCCGCTATGGCCTATCGCCGGAGCTGCTCCGTAGGATGCGCTGGTATACAACTAGGGGTCAAGAGACTAGATCCGCGAACCACCGAGATCCGCGAACTACCGAGATCCGCGAACGACCGAGATCCGCGAACGACATGGAGGACACGAAGTGCTGACCATTGGAGACACCTTCCCCGACTACTCCCTCACCGCCCTCGTACCCGGGCGCCTGGGTGATGTGAAGGCATCGACGCCAGAAGACTATTTCACCACCATCGACTCCAAGACCTATGCCGGCAAGTGGCGCGTTGTGTTTTTCTGGCCAAAGGACTTCACGTTCGTATGCCCTACGGAAATAGCTGAGTTTGGCCGGCTCAACACCGAATTTACGGACCGCGACGCCCAGGTGCTCGGGGCGTCGGTGGACAACGAGTTCGTCCACTACGCCTGGCGCATCCAGCACCAGGACCTTCTGGACCTGCCCTTCCCGATGCTCTCCGACCTCAAGCGTGAGCTTGCCGGCGCCCTGGGCGTGCTGAACGCTGACGGCGTCGCGGACCGGGCCACCTTCATCGTGGACCCCGACGGCATTATCCAGTTCGCCATGGTCACCGCCGGCAGCGTCGGGCGCAACGTGAACGAGGTCCTGCGGGTGCTCGACGCCCTCCAGACCGACGAGCTGTGCGCTTGCAACTGGCAAAAGGGCCAGCCCACCATCGACGCCGCCGAACTGATGTCGGTAGGAGCCTGATCATGTCGATCGAGGCCGTCAAGGAAATGCTCCCGGATTACGCGCGGGACCTGAAGCTGAACCTGAGCGGCCTCGCCAATGCTTCGCCGCTGAGCGAGCAACAACTGTGGGGCGCCGTGGCTGCGGTAGCGATGGCTTCGGCGCCCTCGCCGGCCACGGCACCGTTGGAGCAGGCCGCCGCCGAGCACCTGAGCCCCGAAGCTCGGACGGCGGCGCGCTCCGCCGCGGCGATCATGGCCATGAACAACGTCTATTACCGGGCCAAGCATTTGCTCAGCGACATGGGCGTCAAGAGCTACGACTCCGTGACCCCGCGACTGCGCATGCAGGTCATCGGCTCGCATGGTGGGGTCGCCAAAGAGGACTTCGAGCTGTGGTGCATGGCCGTCAGTGCCGTCAACGGCTGCGGGTCCTGCCTGGTGTCCCACGAGCAGGAAGTGCGCAAGGCCAACATGTCCACAGAGCAGATCCACGAAGGCCTACGCATCGCCGCCGTAGTCAAAGCGGTCTGTGCCACCGTCGCCGCCGAGGCAGCCCTTGCCGGCGCAGACGCCTCGGTTTAGTTTCCGCCTGCGCTCCGCCGGCGCGCCACAACGGTATATGAAGCGGCCAGTCGCATCGGCTGGCCGCTGAGGCGCCACCGGCCAAGCTCGTCTTCGGTCATCAGCCCTGGGAAGGCGTCCCACGCCGCACTGTCGTGCTCAGCCAGCAGCGTGATGTCCATCCCCTGTTCGATCAAGGCGCTCACGACTTCGCCGATCCCGTGGGCCCACTCCATGGTCACCGTGTTGGCCGACACCACTTCTTCGCCGGCATAGGTAGACCCCGAGTCGACCACAACCGGCCCCGCCGCCACGAAGTAGGGGCCCTCGACCACGAGCTTGCCCTCGTCAGCCGCTACGGCGAAGCGCATCGGGTGGTCCTCGGTAAGGCAAAGCCGCCCACCGGGCCTCAGTAACCCAGCGACCACCTTCGCCCACCTAGCTACATCCGGTAGCCAGCAAAGAGAACCGGTCCCCGTGTAGACGAAGTCGAAGCCACCCGGACCGAGAACTTCGACGGCGTCATAGACATCGGACTCGACGAAAGCGACCTCAGCGCCGGCGGCCACCGCGAAATCGCGTGCAATCTTCAAGGACACGCCCGAGAAATCCAGGCCTGTCATCTGCGCTCCCAATCGAGCCAGCGTCACCGTATCGGTGCCTATGTGGCACTGCAGGTGCACACCTCTTTGACCGTCGACGTGGCCCAGATAAGGGAGGTCGAAGCGCACCACCGGGGAGAGGTACCCCGGCTCGGCGATGTACCTCCCCAGCTCGTAGTGCCGCACATGCCCGGGGGCGCGCTCGTCCCAGTTGGCTCGGTTGAGCTCCAAGTAACCCATCTCGGGCAAGAGCCTGGCACACCGCACCCGCAAAATGGCACGGTCGCCTTAGAAATTCAGCCCTCTCGTGCAGGCCGCCCGTTCCCTGCGCAATCGGCTCACTTGACGACAGCGCCGCATTATTAGGCGGGTAAGCCGGCGCCCCGTGCCAGACTTGCTGGCGATGCCCACATGGGATGAGGCCGCTCGCTGGTACGTAGAGATGGTGCGGGACCCGCAACGCGGGTTTAACGATCTCGCGGCCGCTACGGCGTTGGAGCTACTCAGCGACGTGCGTTCCGCTCTGGTACTGGATCTGGGGTGCGGCGAAGGACATGTGGCAAGGCGCATGGCCGTCAGCGGGGCCAGGGTTGTCGGTGTTGACCCGACGGCGGAGCTCTTGGACGCGGCCCGCCGCCAAGAGCGGGATGCGCCCCTCGGTATCGAGTACCAGCCGGGGTTCGCCGAGGATCTCGGCGCATATGCGGACGACACCTTCGACGCCGTCGTTTCGGTGCTCGCTGTGCACCACGTCCTCGGTCTGGACAGGGCGCTGACCGAGATCCACCGAGTACTTAAACCGAGAGGTCGCCTTTGTATAGTGATCCCTCACCCTTTCACCATCCACGCGGGCGCAACATGGTCCGAAGGAGTGGCACCCCGGCGTGTCATGGGGAGCTACCTCCATGAAGGTGCCTGGTCGGAGGCCGCTGGGGCACACCTGACCTCGGTGCGCCAAATTGGGTGGTACCACCGCACGCTCTCCACCTGGGTCACGTCGCTGGCCGTAACCGGGTTTTTCACACAGAGGGTCGTCGAACCACACGGGGCGCTGTCCGGTCGCGACGACAGCGGTGGGCCCTGGGCTCTTGTGCCGGTGCTATTGGCCTTCGCCGCAACCGCGGTGTAGTGCTGGCGATCCTCCGCTAATCACCGCGAGAGCCTGAGTCTGGCATACCCGGCGCGCTCACGGCCCACGAGATCGCTCTGCAAAGAGTGCCGTTGGTGTCGTAGGCGAACCCACCGGCATATCTCCACTTACGTACGCGGCTTTGCGGCCGCGTGCTTTCGTGATCGCGGGCGCTGCGAACGACTACGCCAACCAGAACACCCAGTCGCCCTCGACATTGGGAGGAACTGCCAGCAGTGCTGCCAACGCGCTGACGAGGTTTTCCGGATAGGAATTGCTCCCACGGTGGTACCGGCGCGGCGATGTGAATACTACGCCGGCGTGGTGCTCGCCAGCCACCGCCCACGCCCTGACGATGCGGTCGAAGTCGCGGGCGTTCTCGGTGACGACGGCCCGGCCGGACCGGCTGGCGCGTCGCAGTAGCTCATCGTCGGGCAGCGCCGCCAGCACCGAGTCGTCCGAAGCGGCCACGACGTCGTGGCCATCGGCGCGCAAGCGCTCGGCGACAAGGGGAGAATGGTGCACATCGAGCAGGAGCTTCACCCGGCCAGCAGTTCCTGCTGGCGGCGCCAGAGGGCCTCCGCTTCCTCTGCGGCCCGGCGGTTCGCCTCGACCTGGGCGTCGATTTCGTCGGTGAACTCGGCTTAGTACGCCAACGCAGCTTCCACCTGCTCGCGGCGAAGCCCGAACAGCTCGACTGCCCGCTCGACCCGCCGGTCGGGGGTGACGTCGCCGCCAAGGAGCCCGTCTACAACCTCCCAGACGTCGGGACCACCAACAAGGGCGACGCGCCGTCCGGTGGGCCCGTCGCGAAAAATCAGGAGCGGGTGGCGACGCATTCGCAGGCCCTCGTCGAGGAGCTCCTCTGCCATCGCGGACTGGGACGTACCGCGCGCCGAAGCTTCTGTGCGCAGGCGCTCAACGACACGAGGATCGTGGAACCGGACCGAGATGGGATGCGACGTGACTACAGTGTAGTCAATCCGGCTGTCAGCGTCCGCGTCTGGGGAAAAGGCGCGAGCCGAGCCCACTCCCCGATTGCCGATTGAACCGCCCTGGGTTACCTGGAGGCTCCATCGCTATGAAGGAGGATGGAGCACATGTCCACGAACGAGATGGCGAAGCGCCCGGCCGTGCGCCGCTACAGCGAGGAGCAGAGGGCCCAAGCGGTCCGCCTGGTCCGCCAG
>DASSZK010000109.1:0-10124 GCA_035702845.1 Acidimicrobiales bacterium | reverse complement strand
ATTCCACGACCTACCAGTGGGACCTCATCACCGGCGGCTACCGTCCCGGGACCACCGCTTGGTACCCGACCGGTATCGCAACCCGGCACCCGGACCGGTGGTGCGCAACCCGCAGCTTTGCCGGCGGGCGGGTGGCAATGGTGCAGAGCGCGGCCGGGCGCTTCGACGGGGACTACTCGTGCTGAGCCGTATTAGCCGGCGACTGCTGGCCACCGCCGGGCGTTGGCTCCGCCTCGGCACCGCCAACCTGTTCCCCGCCAGCACCGGGCACGCCGGGACCGGCCTCGTCGGGGGCGGGCACAAGTACGGCCTTCGCCCGACGTTTTTTACGGGCAAAGTGTTCACGGAACAGTAGAGAACCCCCGCCGAACACAACAAATAGGCCGATAGTTGTAAGCACGGGGGCGGAGTGCGATCCTTTACCCGTCGTGTGGGGATGCAGTAGTACCTGGACCAGGACAAAGGCAGACATGCCGAAAGTCCCCCACCAAACTCCTTGGTGCCACTGGTGCAGCTTGTGCCCCGGCATAAACCGCAGCGGGAACAGCGAAACCACCGTGCTCACCATATTCGACACGAACAAACTGGCCAGGAAGTCGTCCACAAGTACATGGGCGAACCCGGAACCGGGTTTGGCGGCGTCATGGGTGAACCAGGCCCATGCCGCCCAAGCTGTCACCGCCAGCAACACTTTGACATATGCGCCGAGGGCCACGACGTGGCCCTCCTCGTTGGGTTCCAATTTCCGGGTGAAGTTCACCCCGCACACAACCCCGTAGAGATAGCCCGGGGCAAAACTCGTTGCCCGCGATATGACAACGCACACCGCGGCAACGACCAGTCCGGCGGGTAAGGCCTGAAGCCTCGCTGGTACTCGGCCATGTCGGCGAGCGGCGTGGTACCCACCCGAGACGACATAGGAGATGCCAACGCCGGCGAGCATGGCAACCAGGACCGAGATGAAGCTGATCAACGTCGCCAGGTTGAGCGACCAGGCGGGGTCGAGCAGAGACCCCAGCAGAGCTCCCGCCACCAAGACTGCTGTAAAGGCCTCCAGCCGCTGGCGCGTGCCGGGCCCCACGTCGGTACGGCCTACCGGTACCTGGCCTTCACGCGATCGTCGCCGCAGCCAGGCCGGTACCAACCGAGCCGTCCACTTACGCCACCAGGCAGCGATGTCGTCATAATTGTCTTCGAAGGTGGAATTGAAGACGTTGGACGGGAAGGTCAGGAAAAGGGCCGCACCTACAGTCAGGGCCGCTCCGGTCGCATCCGACGATATCGAACCGAAGGCCTGCGCCAGTGACGGTAGGGATACCGCGATCGAGCTTGGTGCCGCCTTGGACGCTGAACTTGTAGGGGCGGGCGCCGGCTGGGGCTTCGTAGGTGGGGGCCCCGGGCTGGCAACTGCGGCGGTACCCGGTTCGCCCTTGTAGTCACTGGAAGTAGATACGCGCAGATCGCCGCCGGTAGGAGAGCCCGTGACGCCCTGGAACACGAATTGGAGGCGGTCACCACCGCTCACATCGAAGGGGACCGTCAGCACCTGCTGCGAACCTGGCTTTGCTCCCGGAGTGCCGTTACAAACGTTGAGCCAGTTGTGCGAGGTGGTCAAGTCCGAAAAGGACCCGGCGCACGTTGGTACAGACAAACCGGGGGGTAGCCGGATCACGACGGTGCTCGAACCGGCTACCAGCGCCCCGTGCGGTGACGTGGTAAAAGCCACCGCGTAGCTGGCCGGCGCCGAGCCCCGCGCAGGTGTGTAGGTCCCCTGGGCATGGCTCACCGCGTAGACAGTGGGAGAAATGGTGTAGCCGGTCGTGGCCGTCTTGTAGTCGCTACTCGTCTGAACACCGAGCGTCTTGGCGCCTGCCCCGGGGTTCGTCGCCCCGGCGAGGACTAGTTGCACGGTGTCCCCTGCCGCCACGTCGATTGGCACACCGATCACCTGATGGGGCCCGGGCTTGGAGCCTGGCACCGCCGAGCACGCGTTGAGGAAGGTGTGCGAGGCCGTTACGTCGACGAACCGGGCAGCGCAAGTAGGGAGCACGGTGCCCGGCGCCGCGTCCAGGGCTACCCACGAATTACCAGCCACGAGCGCCCCGCTACGCGACGTAGTAAAAGTGGCTACGTACCTGACCTCGCTGGCGCCCTTGGTGGGCGTAGAGAGCTGGACTGACAGCTTGCTCGGGGCGTAAACCGCCGGTGAGACCGAGTAACGGGTCGTCGCTGGCCGGTAGTCACTGCTGGTGTGCACGCTGAGCGTCTTCGCACCCGGCCCGGGGTTGGTGGCACCGTCAAAAACGAGCTGCACCGTGTCACCGGCCGCAATGTCCATGGGTAAGCCGATGACCTGATGGGGGCCCGGCTTGGCTCCCGGCACCACCGAGCATGCATTGATAAACGTGTCTGAAGAGGTGACGTCTGCCAGCTGGTTGGCACAAGTAGGCAGGACCGTCCCCGGCGCCGCATCTACCTCGACCCAGGAATTGTGGGCGGTCAATGCCCCTAGGGACGACGTGGTGAACCGCACCGTGTAGGTGGCTTCGGCGGCGCCCTTGGCCGAGGTAGAGAGCTGGACTGACAGCTTGCTCGGGGCGTAGGCGGAGCCGGATACGGCGTACTTCGCAATTACAGGCGACGGGTCGCCGCTGGTGCGTACCGCGAGCGTCTTGGCCCCAGGCCCCGGGTTGGTGGAACCGTCGAAGACAAGCCGGAGGGTGTCGCCTGCCGCCACGTTTATTGGAGCGCCGATAACTTGACGAGACCCTGGCTTGGCTCCGGCGACATTCGAACAGGCGTTGCCAAAGCTTTGGCCTGCCGTCACATCGATAAATTGCGTCACGCACGTAGGCAGCAGGGTCCCCGGCGCAGCGTCTACCTCGACCCACGAAGAGTGGGCAGCCAGCGCCCCCGTATGTGAGGTTGTGAACTCGACCGTATAGGTAACCTCGGTCGCCGCCTCGGCCGGCGTCGACAACGTGACGGAGACGGCGTGTACGCTGCCGCCGGCGGCGACGGCCAGAGGGCTCCCGAGTACGAGCCACAAAGCTCCAACCGCCAGGCCCACGAAAGCTCGGCTCACGACAGCTCGTGCCTTGTCCACCCGTGCCATGGCGCCCGGTGCGATCGTGGGCAGGTACCCCACCTTCAGAGGCTCGCCCCGAGCAAAGCGCACTCGCATAACGCCCCCAAAATGTCCGAGATGCCAGAAATTGCGCTTCCCTAACCTCTTGTCCTGCCTAACCCGGCGGTAGCCCTACTCACCGGCGGCCGAATTTTACACTTTGCAGGTCGCAGATGCTAGCGGCGCAACTGAACGGTAGCGGCCGCGAACCGGTGTAATGGTGGCCATGCACGGCGGACCGACCGAGGGATCCACACCACGCCAGCCCACCGTTCCTCGGTCGGGGTCAACGGGGCTCCCTGCGCGCCACAAGGTCCCGGTGGCACTCACCGTGATTGCCTTGGCTGCGACAGGGTGCAGCAACGGGCCCAGCGCTTCGCACCCCCGCCGGTCCTCACGGCAGGCTGCTTCCACTTCGACGCCGCCTGTTTCGACGACGACTACCACTACGACGCCCCCACAGACGACCAACACCGTGCCTAAGCCGGTCCCGACCACCCAGTCCTCTACGACCACCACCGCCACGTCACGCCCGACCACGAGCACGGTCGCGCCTAGCGCCTTCCCCAAAGTGATCGATCAGGCCCTACAGGCCATGGCCCCCTTGCCACCCGGCATCGAGGCTCCCGACGTCCTGCCACCCATAAAGAGCGCCGTCTCTGCCGAGACCACGGGCCTTGGCGGCGCCTATTCGGTGCAATTGATCGCAACCCCGACCGCTCAGCCCGTGAACAGCCCAGCAGTTGGCCAGGCCGCCGCCAACCCGAGCTCGGACCTGGGTTCGTTTTCGACCACCGGGGCTACGTCGCCTGCCGTCGCACACGCTCACCTCGTCGCCAGCAAGTCCGAGGATCTCGCCGCGTGCAGCGGGGCGCCCAGCACTGCGGGCCTGGCAAGCATCCCTGGGGCTCGTGCGTGCCCAACCGCACAGGGCGACGCGATTACATGGGGCTCTGCACAGTGGGAGTACCAGGTCCAAGAGGTCGGGGCCGGCACCGTCCCGGTGCGCGCCGCGCAGGCACTGGGGGCTTGGTTGTCCACGCACAGCCTTCCCGCAGCCGACAGTGGGATCGTCTCGGTTTCAGTGCCCGGCACAGCGGAGGCTGGTAGCTCTCCCAGCGCGGTGGTTGTGTGGCAACGCGGGTCGGATGTCTACCAGGTAACAAGCCAGACCGGCTACATCTCGGCCCTGGCCATCGCCGCCTCAATGCGGCCATGGGCGGCGCCCGGGGCGCCGAGCCCCAGTACATCCGGCACCACCAGCCCCTCGACTTCTACGTCGACTTCGACGACCCGCCCGATCTCAGGGACCCCCGCTGGCTAGATCGCGGTGCCTCAAGGCGCCATGTCCGCGCCCCGGCGCGCGGCGGCTGCCGATGTCCGGCTCCTAACGTCTCGAGTTAAAACCAGTGGCAGGCCTCCCTTCACGTCCACAATGAGCCATGCGTTGCCCAAGGTCGCTATTGCCGCAACCCACCCCAACGCGCGCCACAGACGGGTAGCCCTTCAAAATAGGTCGCAGTGGCTGCGCGGGGCGCCAAGCCTCCAATCCCCGCGGCATTCGCCTAACACCACTTGACCGGCGCATATGTGGCGTACCTGGGCGGCGCGCTGGCGAAGTTCTAAGACTGGCCTGCGCCGGGTGTACAGACCGGGGAGCCCTGCTCGGGCTCCCCGCCCAGCTGCTCCGGCGCTCGCTGGGCCTCGGCCATAGTGCTGACCATACGCTGGTCACTGACTAACGCCCTGCGCTCTTCGTCACGCGCCCATTCGACGAAAAGGTAAGCCAGCATCGCTACAACAAAGACCTCAGCCAACGCCCATAGAGCGTCACCCCCGGTGCGGGTGTCGTGCAAAGTGTTGGCCGCAGGGTAGAGCGGCGACTGGAGGCCGCCCAACACGATCCCCAGGTACGCGAGGAACGGGATCGCAGCGAACACCATCACAAACCGCCGCCCAAAGCCGACGTGGCGTGGAAGCGCGTCCCGCCCTATCACGACCGACCACATGAGGACACCGGACACGAGGAACTGCACCTGGACGTACCCGAGGAAAGGGGGGTGCAGCATGGAGAACCGGTAGACGGGCGTTAAGAAATAGACGTACAGCGTAAGCATGTAGGCAGCGAAGACCACGACGGGGTGCGTGGCCGCGGCAACCAGGCGGCTACGTGCGCACCACAGTGCCACGGGCCGTAGGAGGCCCGGGGCCTGGGCGCCCAGGCGAAGTGGCGCTCCAAAAGCCAGGAGAGGTGGAGCGACGTCGACGAGCAAGAAGAGCTGGACAACGTGGGCAGTGAAATTGTCCCGGTCGTAAACCGACAAGCCCCCCTCGAAGCCGTAGGCGACTACGACCATGCCGAGGACGAACACGGCCGAGCGAACGAGGGGCCAGCGCGCTCCTGCAGCCACCACTCGCCTCACCATCAACAGGTACCAAGCAACGGCACCGAGCTCCAAAGCCAGCGCCAGTAGCGAGGCCCAGTGCGTTTGCCACCCGGTCACCAAGAAGCTGGTCGGGGGGCTCGGAGACTTCAGGTGCATCTGTACAGAGCCTACCGGGGGCTGGCGCAGGCCCAGAACGCGCCCCCCGGCTCTCGGCACTCTCGCAGGTCAGCCTGGGCCTGGCCCGCCACGGCGGCCTCCAGCCCCAGTAGATCGCAGACGAACGCCAGCTCCAGGGACAGAGAGCGGGCCACGTTGGGTGATTGCCGGAACCCGTGGCCCTCGCCTTCCAGTACCACGAGGCCCGGCGCTGCTCCCCCGGCGCGCATCGCCTCGACGGCGCGAAGAGTCGAGGCGCACGGGACGACACGGTCGTCGCTACCATGCATGAACAGCACCGGGGCTTTGATGGCAGCGGCGAAGGTGACGGGCGAGCGGGCCGTGACTTGGTCCGGTGGGACGAGGCGCTCCAGGTAGCGGCTTTCGAACTTGTGCGAGGAAGCCATGTCCGAGATGTCGCACACGGGATAGCGCACGATACCTCCACGCAACCACGGGTACCTGGCCAGCGCGGCCAGTACCGTAAGCCCGCTTGAGCTAGAACCTCGGACCACCGCCCGCCGCGAGTCAGCCAGCGCCTGGTCACCGAGCCAGCGCACCGCCGCCACGCAGTCGTCGACGTCGGCGACACCCCAATGCCCTTGCAGCGCGCGCCGGTAGGAGCGGCCATAGCCAGTACTGCCCCGGTAGTCGACGTCCACCACCGCGAAGCCCCGCCTAGTCCAAAACTGCGTCCTCGGCTCGTACGCCGTCGAAGCCTGCCCGGTGGGGCCGCCGTGACTGGTGACTATGAGGGGAGGCAACTCGGCCTCCAGGCCTTGCCAACCGCTCAGGCGGGGCGGGTAAAAAATGGCGTGCGCCTGGTCGCCTCCCGTCGTCGGGAAGCAGAAGTGCTCGCCAACCGATATGTCGTCCCGGTTCTCTGGCTCCGGCCTGCTGCGCCGTAGCACGCTCCACTCCCCCGAGCCGCTGACTGCGATCAACTGGGCAGGCTCGTCGGGGCCGGCAGCGACGGCAAGGACGCCCTGGGCCCCGGGCAGTAAACCGCCTGAGCTGTGTGTATAGGGGCTGAGGCTGGAGAACTCCGTGAACGGCAGGTCCATTGCCACCGCGTCGCCATCAACGATGGTCCCTAGGTAACTGCGGCCACCGGTGCGCCACGTTGCCACTACGGTCCCGCCGGTCAATTGGGCATAGTTCGAGTCGCCCAAGCTCCATGGCGCGCCCGCGAAATCAGCCTGTTCCCCGCACATCGGCACGCCGCACAAATACGGCACCCACCAACCATTGGCGTCGGAGATCCATGCCAGCACCGGCGAGGCCTGGCCAGCCTCCGCGCACCACTTAGGCTGCAAGACCGAGACGTCAGGGCTGCCGGCCACCTTTGTGTGCGCCGATGCGTGCGACCCGTCCAAAGAGCACACCCATAGAGAAGTGCCATCCCAGGGCATTGCCGGCATGTCCCATGCGATATAGGCAAGCTGCCGACCGTCAGGCGAGAAAACGGGCCATGAAAAGAAGTCATGACCGCTGGCGACGACGACTGGAGGCGCGGGTGGCGTGTGAGCTGGGACCGCCGCCACCTGAGGACCCTCGCGGGGGCCCGCACCGGTCGGCATCACCACGATGTCGTTGACAACGCTGGCACCGCTGTGCGCCTCCCTCACAACCACAACAGTGCGGCCGTCTGCGCTTATCATCGGCGTCCCGTAGCGCAATGAACCGGGCTCGGAGGGTGCGGGCGTCAACGGGCGGGGCGGCCCTGGCTGGGCCCGCCACAGCCTCTGGTCCTCCTGGTTGACGCTAACTACGACGTTGCCTCCAGGACCACCCACCGCCCAGCAAAGGCCGCCATACTCGTGCACGGACGTCCGAGCTGACATTTCGACAGGGAGCACGTCACGCTCGGCACCATCAGGACTGAGCGAGACGATGGCCACCCGACCACCCTCGTGCGCTCGGACTTCCTGCCAGAGGACCCTGTCGCCCGCCTGCACGGGGAACCCGACCCCGGTTGAGCCACTGACGAGGTCTTCAGCCTGGATGGTGGAGGGCCACGTGCCGAAAGGCGCCCGGGGCATCTAGCGCTGGCCGCGGCGCGACACGCTTGACCACACCGCCGCCGCCGTCGAGGGCGGGCGCTGCTCACCCAGAGCCAGCTGAGCACGGACACGGCGGTTGACCTGGCGCTCCATGTAGAACGCCAGGAGCGGCACCAGACCGGATGCCACCATGGCTAAAAGCTGCGCAAGCCGCAGGCGCGCCCGGCTGGCCAGGTCGAGACAAGTAAGCAGGTACACGATGTAGAAGACGCCGTGCGCCGTGCCCACGATCTGTACGACAGCAGTCCAAGGCCACCTGTTGTGCACCAACTGCAACGGGATGCCGATGAACACCAACGTGGCGAGGCCGATCCCCACGACCAAGGCCATGGCTTGGTAGCGCCGCAACGCCCTCTCCGTCGCCTGGACACCGTCCAGGGTGCGGGTACGCGGTGGCTCCGGTGACCCGACAGGCTCAGTGCTCACCGCGCCTCGACCGGCGCGTCGGGTAGGCCTCGGGGGTTGCGCCACGTCTTCTTGCGGCCGCCGGCAGCCAAGGACCTCAGGTAATCGTTGTAGGCAGCAAGCTCAGGGCTCTCCTGCGAGCGGTCCCAGCGGAGCGGTGGTGGCGTGACAGGCGCCTGCTCGGAACCGTGCCACCATGAGCGGCGCCCGCGTGGTTGGCCCTCACCCTCCGCTCGTGCGGGCGCTGCCAGACCCGGACGCTCCTCGTCGTGGAGCAGTTGCCACCAGGCGACGCCGGCCAGTACGGCAAAGATGGGCCACTCGATGGAGTAGAAGTAGCTGACCAGGTTCCCGCTGAGAGCGCGGTGCACCTGCCACCACCCCGCGAACAAGCAGCCAGGAGCGATGGTGACGAGTAGGAAATGAAGTAAGAAGGCCCTGCGAGAGAGCCATCGCTGTCGCACGGGAGAGATTCTACGGCTCACCTGTTGCGGTCCGCCCGCCGAGACCGACCCTCCCGACGGCCTCGACGGCACGGACCGACAACCATGGCGCCTGGTTGCGGGCCGGGAATGTCCCCAACCTTTGTCCCAGGCGTTACGCCGCGCACCCGGCGCTCTCTTTCAGCTTGCCTTGACGGCAGCCAGAAGTCTGGTCAGGGAGTCTTTCGCATCTCCGAACAGCAGGATGGTCTTGGGGTCGTAGAGCAAAGCATTGTCGATCCCCGAGAAGCCCGGCCTCATGCTGCGCTTCAAGAACACGACGTTGGCAGCACTGTCAACGTTCAGGATGGGCATCCCATAGATCGGGCTGCCCGGGTTGTCGCGAGCTGCCGGGTTTACCACGTCGTTGGCCCCCACGACCAGCGCCACGTCGGTGCTCGGCAACTCGTCGTTGGCCTCTTCCATCTCTTTTAGGTCCTCGTAGGGGGCATCCGCCTCTGCGAGCAAGACGTTCATGTGACCGGGCATGCGCCCAGCCACAGGATGTATGGCGTACGCCACTTCGACGCCTTTGTTTTCCAGGGCACGGGCAAGCTCGACGGCGACGTGCTGCGCCTGGGCCACCGCCAGACCGTAACCGGGGACGATCATGACCTTGCGTGAATATGCGAGCAGAGTACCGATATCGCTGGCGTCCCCACTTCGGACGCTGCGCCCTTCGCCTCCGGCTACGGCGTCAGCTCCGGCGGCCGGCGCGGCGCCAAAGCCTCCCAGCACGATGTTCGGCAACGAGCGGCCCATGGCATCGCTCATCATCTTGGTAAGCAACGCACCGGAGGCGCCCACGAGGGTCCCGGCCACCACGAGCACCACGCTGTTCAGCACGAACCCGTCGGCAGCGACCGCCAAACCGGTGAAGCTGTTGAGCAGCGAGATGAGCACCGGCGTGTCGGCACCGCCCACCGGCAAGACCACCCCGGCGCCCAACGCGAGCGAAACGGCGAGGAGCCCGAGGATGGCCCACAAGTGCGGGCTCACGACGATGACGACGCCCAGCCCGACCACGGCGACAGCGAGCAAGGCGTTTACTACCTGCTGGCCCGGGTAGACGATAGGCCGCCCCGTGACCAATTCTTGGAGCTTGGCGAAAGCGAGCATGCTCCCTGAGAACGAAAGGCAACCCACAACCAGTGCGAAGAGGACCTCGACGCCCTTTTGTGCAGGTACCGCCGCTGAAAGGTCATGTAGGTACTCGGTGAGAGAGATAACCGCAGCGGCGCCACCGCCAACACCGTTAAATATGGCGACCATCTGGGGCATCCCTGTCATTGGCACCTTGCGCGCGGCAGGGACAGCGACTACCGCTCCCAAGCCCATCCCTGCGCCGATCACCCAGTCATGCGAGGGCGTCTGCACCAAGAAAGTGATGACGATGGCTACGACCATCCCCGCGACTCCGACAAGGTTGCCGTAGCGAGCGTTGCGGGGCGAGCTCAACGCCTTCAGCGCAAGGACGAAGCAAATAACGGCCAAGAGGTAGACG
>DASSZK010000002.1:0-7131 GCA_035702845.1 Acidimicrobiales bacterium | reverse complement strand
GTCGCCTGAGCCGGCGTCGCCTGGGTCGGCGTCGCCTGAGCCGGGACCGGCGCCTTCATGCCGCGACCTCGCGGCCGGTGCCGGCCAGGCTCGCATAGGCGCGGCGGTAGCCGGCCAGGAAGTTGTCGACGTTGAACTGGTCGAGGGCTCGTTGGCGCAGGGCGAGGCCGGTTGCGAAGCGGCGCTGCTCGGGGGCGGTGAGAGCATTGATCAAAGCCCTGGCCATGGCCTGGGGGTCGCCCGGCTCGACTAGAAGGTCGGTGAGCTCGAAGGTTTCCTCGGCGCTTGGCCCCGAACCCGGCCCCGGCCTTATGCGGGCGGCAGCTTGAGCGCCGGGCGATGGCATGAGGCCAATGCCACCCAGCGCCTCTGCTACGCCGCCGACATCCGTGGCCACCACGGGCCGTCCCGCCAGCATGGCCTCGACCACCGTGTAGGGGAACCCCTCGGTGATCGAAGACAGCGCAACGACATGGCAGGACCCGTACGCGCCCGGGAGGTCGGCGGTGCGGCCCTCGAAGCTCACCGCTCCCGGCCACAGGCCGAGCGAGCTCGCCACGGTCTGGCACCGCTGCAGGTACTCGGGAGTGCTGGCGGGGCCCCAGAGGCGAAGGCGAGCCTCGGGTACGAACGAGCGGACCACGCCGAACGCCCGGATGAGCGTGACCACGTCCTTCAAGACGTCCAAGCGCCCGACGTAGCCGACCGTGGGTGGGGTGCCATCTGGAGGCGCCAAAGGCAAAGCGGCGAGCGAGTCACGCGTCAGCCCGTTGTGGATGACTTGGATACGTTCCGCCTGGACGCCGAGATCCTCCTCCCAGCGGCCGTTATAGGCGCAGACCGGTGCGAGCACGTCGGCTTCGCGGTACGAGAGCTCGGTGACAGCCCGGAAAAAATTGACCAGGAGGAACTTCTCCTCGATTGGCTTTGGCGCCGAGGCCATAATCCGCTCGCGCAGGTAGATGCCGTGCTCGGTCAGCAGCAATGGTGTCCCGTAGCGGTACTTGGCCACGACGGCGGGCAGGGCGCACAGCCCTGCGGCGGACGTGTGCGCCACATCGCAGCGAGGGATGGGAGCGCACAAGGGCAGCAGGAAACGGAACAGCGCCCGGCCAAATTCGATGGCCTCGTTGCATGGCGAGCGGGCCATCAAGGGGTTGCCCTTCAAACCGGCCAGCAGGGCCGACCAGGCTGCCGGGCTGGCAAGGGCGCGGCGCAGGTCGTAGCGCTCGGCGAAGCGGGCGACCTCGGCCAGGTTGTCCGCCAGGGCCGCTGTGGGTGCCTCGTGGGCGGCCAGGACGTCGACAAAGGGCTCCCAGCACGGCAGGAACCGCTTGCGCACCTCCCTGGTCGACGTGCGCAGCGCCCTTTTCCAAGAACCGGGCACAGCCAGGTACTCGTCGATCATCTCCGAGCCCCACAGGGGAATGGCCTGGACGACCACGTTGGACGGGGGGGTGAACGCCAGCGGGTGGATGGGGTTGTCGACGACGGCGGCAACGTGGAACTCGTGGTCGGCGAGGCCTCGCACCAACAGGTCGGCCCAGGTGGAGACGCCGCCCATTGCAAACGGATAGGTGCCCTCGGTAGAAAGGTAGATCTTCACGGCGCAGCCTTTTCGACCGCTTTCAAGACCGTTCCGACAGGCCGAGGGCTTCGCCAACGGCGATCGCCTTGGTCAGCGACTGGTGTGCCAGTGGCAGGTTGCCCGCTTCCAAGAAGGCCCGCGCTGCTTCCCGGTACGCACTGAACACCCCTTGAGGCAGGGTCTCGGCACCCTCGGCGATCTCGAGGTAGTACTTGCCGGCGAGGCGCAACATCCGGTTGGCCTGGTCCGAACGCCCGACGGAGCGCGCCGATGCGGCAGCGGCGCGGTAGGCCACCGCCGCCCGTTGGGGCAGGCCGGATTCCACGGCCTCTTTGGCTTCGGCCTCGAACGCCGCCTGGGCCTGCGCGTGGTCGGACTGGCGCAGGGCGGCGATACCTCGGAGCCACTGGTGGGCGCGGCGGTCCGTGTGGGCGTTGGCTGGGGCTCCTGAGTCATGGCCGTCGAGGCGTACGAGCTTGGCGTGACCCGGTTCGGGCCCGAGGTGGAGCGCCCAGCCGTCGCTGCGCACCACGAGCTCGCCTTCGTCCGGGGCGCCGGCCTGGGCGAGTACTGCTCTGGCCAGCTCCTGCAGGGAGTGCAGTGCGGCCAGCAGCGTGGGAGGGAGGTCGCTTTCGTACCGGCCCTCGCCAACAGTCCCGTCGTGGAAGTAGGGCCTTCCAATAGCAAGCACGACCGTGCCGCCCTCGGGGCCCTCACCTGCTGCCAGTTCCCTGGTGCCACTGTCCGCCGGCCCTGGCCCGGGTGCGGGGGGCTCACGCTGGGCACCCGCCTCGGGCAATGCCAGGCCGGGTACGGCCGAAGTGGCCACAGCCGGGTCGGCCACAGCGGGGTCGGCCACAGCGGGGTCGGGCACATCCGGGTCCGGGACAGCCAAGTCGGGGGGAAGCGGTGACGCCGCGGGCGCGCTTGGCCCAGCTTCGGCCGAGAGATCGAGAGGGTAGCCGGTCCTGCGCCGGCTGAAGGCTCCTAGAGGCATAGGTCTCCTCAATAAGGTCGGCGTGCTGCGACGCTCTATGAGGAACACGAAAATCACCCGATGGGCACCCCTCGACGAGCGCCGCTGGCCGGCCCGCTTGCCAGCAGGTATCATGTGGGGTCCTTGCCTCTTGGGCGCAATCGGTTCGTGCGCGCCCGGGCTGTGGCTTGGCGGACCGAGCACATCGGGACGCGAGGCGCAGGGGTGAGGTACCCGAGAGCACTACCGCAGGCAAACAGGAGCGCGAGCAAAAATGGCAGACGTCACGCTGGTCGCCGAGATCGGCCGCAAGACAGGTTCGGGCGAGTCGAGGAGGCTGCGCCACGCCGGCCGCATCCCCGCCGTCGTGTACGGCCACGGGATGGAGCCCCTCGTCGTGTCGATCGAGGCTCGCGAGTTCCGCCACGCCATGTCTGGCCACGGGCTCAACCAGGTGCTGTCGCTCGAGGTGGAGGGCACCAAGCACATCGTCCTCGCCCGCCAGCTCCAGCGCCACCCGGTCCGGCGCACCGTGTCGCACGTCGACTTCCAAGTCGTGCGCCGTGACGAGGTCGTTCAGGTCAACGTGCCCCTCGTGCTGGATGGCGACGCTTCGAAGGTCACGCGCGCCGGGGGGGTCATCGAGCACGTGCTGACCAGCCTGAGCGTGCATACCCAGCTCGGTTCCATCCCTGAGGAGATCGCGGTGGATGTGAGCGGGCTGTCCATCGGCGACGTTGTGCGCGTCCGGGACCTCAAGTTGCCTGCCGGGGTCAGCGCTGATGTCGACGCGGACGAGGCAGTGGTCATCGCCGCCGGCTCCACCGTTGCTGCCGACGTCGCCGAGGACGAGGCGGCGGCCGAGGGTGCCGGAACCGAGGTCGAGGCGACCACCGAGGGTGCCTCCGGCGAAGCCGAATAGGGCTGAGCCCGACTGTTCGGTCGTAACAAGTCGGAGGGTACGACCCCGGTCGACCTGCTCGCCGTCGGCTTGGGCAACCCAGGCCACAAGTACGAAGGCACGCGCCACAACGTCGGTGCTGACGTCGTCGCCCTACTGGCGCAGCGCCGGGGTGAGAAGCTGAAGCCGGGCAAGGAGCACGCCACGGTCGCCGAGACGCGTGTCGAAGGTAAACGGCTTGCCCTTGCGTTCCCACAGACCTACATGAACGATTCCGGTCGCTCCGTCGTCGCTTTGGTGCGCCGCTACAAGGTCGACGACATGTCCCGATTGGTTATCGTCCACGACGAGCTCGATCTGGCCTTGGGCGTGGTCAGGGTGAAGATCGGCGGTGGCCTGGCCGGTCACAACGGCTTGCGCTCTATCAAGGCTTGGTTGCGCACGGACGAGTTCCTCCGCGTGCGCATCGGGATCGGCAAGCCTCCCGGCGGCAAGGAGGGCGGCGTCGGCCATGTCCTGTCCGTGCCGGGCAAGGCCGAACGTGCCCAGCTCGCCGTGGCTGTGGAGGTCGCCGCGGACGCTGTAGAGGCGATCCTTGCCCGGGGCCCAGCGACGGCTCAGAACGAGTTCAACACCCGCAACCCCGTTTAATGGACTCGAAATGGATCTGAACCTCACGGAGCACGCCGTTACCGGCGGTGCTCTTCGTGGGTTGCTGGCCCGGGCCAACCGGGACACCAACCTGGCGGCCCTCGTTGCGGGCGCCGAACGCACAGTGGCGGTCAGCGAGGCGGCTCAGTCTTTCGTGCTCAGCGCCGCCGCCCTCAACGTCCATCGCCGGCCGCTGGTCATCGCCACCCCCAGTGGCACGATGGCCGAGCGCCTGGCCCACGACATTGCTATCTGGACCGGCGCGGACGACGTAGCGGTCTTCCCGGCATGGGAGACGCTCCCCTTCGAGCGCGTCAGCCCCGCTCCCGAGACCATGGGCCGGCGCCTGGAGCTCATGTGGCGCCTGCACCGCAATGTCGGCGCGCCCTCGGTGATCGTCGCTCCGGTGCGAGCCCTGCTCCAGCGCCTCGGGCCTCACGTGGAGGACATCGAGCCGGTCAAGGTCACCCGCGGCGGGCAGGTGGACCTGGAGGGGCTCGTCGCCGAGCTCGCCCACCTCGGTTACCGGCGCGAGTACCAGGTAGAGCACAGGGGCGAGATGGCGGTGCGCGGCTCCATAGTGGACGTGTTCCCTGCGACTGCCCACTCGCCTGTGCGTATCGACCTGTGGGGCGACGAGGTAGACCGGTTGACCCGCTTCTCCGTTGCCGACCAGCGTTCCATGGTCGAGCTCGAAGAGGTCTACGTGTTCGGCTGCCGGGAGGTCCTTCCCACGCCCGATGTGCGCCAGCGCGCTGCCGACCTCGTTGGCAAGGAGCCGTGGGGCACTGAGACCTGGGACCGCCTGGCCGAGGGCCTCACTTTCGACGGCATGGAGTCATGGTTGCCGTGGCTGACCGAGGACGAGCACCTCCTGGTGGACCTGTTGCCCTTAGGGGCACGAGTGGTCGTCTTGGAGCCGCGCAGGGTGCGCGAGCGGGCGGTGGAGATCGCCGACGAGGAGGCGGACCTCGCTTCTGCGCTGGCCACGACGTGGGGAGCCGAAGGGAGGGACTTCCCTCGGCTGTACTTACCTTTTGACCGGCTGATGGCCAGCACGCAGGCGACGCTCACCATGTTGCTGAGTGCCCCCGAAGGGCCTTCCACGCCGGCCATCTCGACCACCGGGTGGGCGCCTGTCGCCGGCGGCAACGACCGGCTCCTGGCCCAGCTGCGAGAACTTTCCGCCAAGCACTACTCCATAGTTGTCGGAGCCGACACCACTGGCAGCGCCGAGCGCATCGCATCTTCCTTGCGCGACGAGGGTTTCGTGGCCTCGGTCGCCACAGAGGCCGGGACGGCTGGAGCGAGCGACGGTACCCAGGTGGTGGTGGCCCCGATCGAGCGTGGCTTCGTCTACCCCGAGCTCCACCTCGCGGTGCTGGCGGAGGCCGACATCACGGGCCGGCGCCGGCCGCACCGGGTAGCCCGCCCCCGCGCTGCCGCCGTCCAGACCTTCTTCGACGACATGAAGACCGGCGACTACGTCGTTCATTTCCAGCATGGCGTGGGCCGCTTCGGGGGCATGGTCAAGCGGGCCATCGCCGGCGTCGAACGCGACTACCTGCTGCTCGAGTACCGCGACGGCGACAAGCTTTACGTCCCCTCCGACCAGGTGGATGCCCTGCGCCCTTACACCGGGGGTGAGACGCCTTCTCTCTCGCGACTAAACGGCAGTGAATGGACAAAGACCAAGGCGCGTGTGCGCCGTGCCGTGCGCGAGATCGCCCAGGAGCTGGTCGCTCTGTACCAAAAGAGGGCGCATTCACCCGGGCATGCGTTCGGGCCGGACACCCCCTGGCAGCACGAGATGGAGCAGGCCTTCTCGTACACGGAGACGCCTGACCAGCTGAAGGCGATTGCCGATGTGAAGGCGGACATGGAGACGCCGGTGCCCATGGACCGTTTGGTCTGCGGCGATGTGGGCTTTGGCAAGACGGAGGTGGCCGTCCGGGCCGTCTTCAAGTGCATCCAGGACGGCAAGCAAGCCGCCGTACTGGTGCCCACGACCCTGCTGGCCTCCCAGCACTACCAGACGTTTTCCGACCGCTTTTCCCAGTACCCGGTCCGGGTGGAGATGCTCTCGCGCTTTTTGACCCCGGCAGAGGCGCGCATGGTCACCGACGGCCTTACCGATGGGTCCGTCGATGTGGTCGTCGGCACGCACAAATTGCTCTCGGCCGACATACGTTTCAAGAACTTGGGCCTTCTCGTGGTGGACGAGGAACAGCGCTTCGGCGTCAACCACAAAGAGGCGATCAAGAAGCTGAGCACCAACGTGGACGTGCTCACCATGACCGCATCACCCATCCCTCGCACGCTCGAGATGACCTTGACCGGGCTCCGCGACCTGTCGCTCATAACGACGCCGCCCGTTGAGCGCCGCCCCATCCTCACGTATGTGGGGGAGTACGACGAGCGCGCTGTCGCCGAGGCCATCCGGCGAGAACTTCTGCGCGAAGGCCAAGTCTTTTTCGTGCACCACCGGGTCCAAGACATCGACAAGGTGGCTGCGCGTATCCGCGAGCTCGTACCCGAAGCCCGGGTGGCCATCGCCAACGGCCAGATGGAAGAGGGCGCACTGGAAAAAGTCGTGCTCGAGTTCTGGGAAGGCAAGTACGACGTCTTGGTGTGCACGACCATCATCGAGTCGGGTATCGACATGCCCACCGTCAATACGGTTGTCATCGACCGGGCCGACATGTTCGGTCTGGGGCAGCTTCACCAATTAAGGGGGCGCGTGGGGCGGGCCGGCCAGCGCGCCTACGCATACCTCTTTTACCCGCAGGAAAAGAGGCTTTCCGAAGAAGCCTACGAGCGCCTGCGGACCATCGGCGAGCACACCGAGCTGGGCTCCGGTTTCAAGATCGCCATGCGCGACCTGGAAATCCGCGGCGCCGGCAACCTGCTCGGCTCCGACCAGTCGGGCCACATCGCCGCCGTCGGTTACGACCTTTACGTGCAGATGGTGAGCGAGGCGGTGGCTGAGCTAAAGGGCGAAACGCTACGTGAACC